>NZ_CAXIBN010000007.1:0-40538 GCF_964021735.1 uncultured Wocania sp.
CTCGAAAACAAGAAGAGATAAAAGAAGAACACATTACAAAGCAACTGCGCCACAGATTGCTACATGCCCAACAACAGGTGAAGCTCATTTATATCACAGAGCGCATTGGCACGAAGGAAAATTATACTACAGAGGTCAAGTTTTAATTGACAACTCAGAAGAAGTAGAAAACGTAGCATAAAAACTATGTACGCATATTATAAAACGCTCACATGTGAGCGTTTTTTTTATGATATGTATTTTCTTAAAGACAAAAACAAATTATTTGTGTGTTATTTAGCTAAAATTTAGTAGTTTTCACGAAATTTTGAACGTTTTTGTCCAATTTTTAATGTTTTTTTGGTCGAATTAACTATAAAGTTATGAGTAAAACCTCAGCGGCAATTACAGCTGTAGGCGCATATGTGCCGGAATACGTATTAACCAATCAAATTCTTGAGACTATGGTTGATACTAATGATGAATGGATAACTACCAGAACAGGAATAAAAGAACGTCGCATTCTTAAAGGCGAAGGCAAAGGGACCTCTTTTTTAGCTATTAATGCAGCTAGAGACCTTATTAAAAAGAGAGGTATAGACCCTAAAGATATAGAACTTGTTATTGTAGCCACTGCAACTCCAGATATGAAAGCAGCTTCAACTGCAGCTTTTACAGCTTCAGAAATTGGAGCAACTAATGCATTTACATTTGATATGGATGCTGCATGTTCAAGTTTCTTATTTGGAATGTCTGTAGCTGCCAGTTATATAGAATCTGGCCGATATAAAAATGTTTTACTTATTGGAGCAGATAAAATGTCTTCTATCATTAATTATAAAGATAGAGCAACCTGTATTATATTTGGAGATGGAGCAGGAGCAGTTTTGTTTGAACCAACACAAGAAAACCTTGGGTTACAAGATGAATATTTAAGAAGCGATGGTACAGGACGAGAATTTTTGCAGGCCACTTATGGCGGCTCATCGTACCCAATAACACCTGAAGTTTTAGAAAACGGTGGGCATTGTGCTTTTCAAGAAGGAAGAACTGTATTTAAAAATGCGGTATTTAATATGGCAGATGCTACTGTAAAAATTTTAGAACGAAATAATTTAAGTAAAGATGATGTTGACTGGTTAGTAGCGCACCAAGCTAATAAACGTATTATTGATGCTACTGCCAATAGAATAGAATTGGAACAAGAAAAGGTAATGATGAATATACATAAGTACGGTAATACAACATCAGCGACATTACCTTTACTTTTAAACGATTACGAATCGCAACTAAGAAAAGGAGATAATTTAATATTTGCCGCTTTTGGAGGCGGATTTAATTGGGGCTCAATTTATTTAAAATGGGCATATAATTCATAAAACTAACCACTAACTAATAAGCAAAATTATGGATATTAAAGAAATTCAAAATTTAATTAAGTTTGTAGCCAAGTCTGGTGCTAGCGAGGTTAAATTAGAAATGGATGATATAAAAATCACCATCAAAACAGGATCAGAATCAGAGACTACCATTGTGCATCAAGCACCTGCTGTTCAAATCCCACAAGCAGCAGCTCCAGCAGTAACAGAAGCAAGTACTCCAGCAGCTTCTCAACCATCCGTATCAGCAGCTTCAGAAGACTCAAAATATATCACTATAAAATCACCAATAATAGGAACATTTTATAGAAAACCATCACCAGATAAACCTTTATTTGTTGAAGTTGGACAAACCATAGCCGAAGGAGATGTATTGTGCGTTATTGAAGCTATGAAACTTTTCAATGAAATTGAATCTGAAGTTTCAGGAAAAATAGTTAAGGTATTAGTTGATGATTCTTCACCTGTAGAATTCGATCAACCTTTATTTTTAGTAGATCCGTCATAACCAAATTTAAAATTCCAAGAAACAAATCCCAATTTGTTGGAATTTGGAATTTGATATTTTAAATATTTAAAAGTTATGTTTAAAAAAATACTGATTGCCAATAGAGGAGAAATAGCATTACGTGTTATTAGAACCTGTAAAGAAATGGGCATTAAAACCGTAGCGGTATATTCTACTGCTGATGCTGAGAGTTTACATGTAAAATTTGCTGATGAAGCGGTTTGCATTGGTCCACCAGCTAGTAGCGAGTCTTATTTAAAAATGTCTAATATAATAGCTGCAGCAGAAATTACTAATGCTGATGCCATTCACCCAGGATACGGATTTTTATCAGAAAATGCTAAGTTTTCAAAAATTTGTGAAGAGCACGATATTAAATTTATTGGTGCTTCGCCAGAAATGATTGATAGAATGGGAGACAAAGCCAACGCAAAAGCAACTATGTTGGCTGCAGGCGTACCTTGCGTACCAGGAAGCGAAGGGGTTATAAAAGATTTTGAAGACTGTAAAAAAGTAGCTAAAGAAACGGGCTACCCAGTTATGCTTAAGGCATCTGCTGGCGGTGGCGGAAAAGGCATGCGTGCTGTTTGGAAACCAGAAGACCTTCAAAATGCATGGGAATCTGCTCGAACAGAATCTAAAGCAGCCTTTGGAAATGACGATATGTACATGGAAAAGCTTATAGAAGAGCCAAGACATATTGAAATTCAAGTAGTTGGAGATTCAACAGGAAGAGCATGTCATTTATCTGAAAGAGATTGTTCAATTCAGCGTCGTCATCAAAAATTAACAGAAGAAGTTCCATCACCATTCATGACGACTGCGCTTCGTAAAAAAATGGGAGAAGCAGCTGTAAAAGCTTCAGAATATATTAAATACGAAGGTGCAGGAACCGTAGAGTTTTTGGTCGATAAGCACCGTAATTTCTACTTTATGGAAATGAATACACGTATTCAGGTAGAACACCCAATTACAGAACAAGTAATTGATTTCGATTTAATACGAGAACAAATTCTTGTAGCCGCAAAAGTGCCAATTTCGGGTAAAAATTATACACCAAAATTACACTCTATAGAATGTAGAATAAACGCCGAAGATCCTTTTAACGATTTTAGACCATCACCAGGACGCATTACTACTTTACATGCTCCAGGAGGTCACGGTATACGTTTAGATACGCATGTTTATGCAGGCTATTCTATTCCCCCAAACTACGATTCTATGATTGCAAAGTTAATAACTACGGCGCAAACCAGAGAAGAAGCCATTAATAAAATGAAGCGTGCTTTAGATGAGTTTGTAATAGAAGGGATTAAAACCACCATTCCATTCCACAGACAACTTATGGATCATCCAGATTATTTAGCAGGAAATTATACCACTAAGTTTATGGAAGATTTCGTAATGGAAAAGCAAATAGAAGAATAAAAAGTAAAACTCCGGAAGTAATTTCGGAGTTTTTTTATCTTTGATTTTAATCAAAAACTTACAAAATTTAATGTATTATGAAGATATACAGTTATATTTTAAGCTTGTTTTTTTTAATTATTTCTGTAAGTTGTAAAAAAGAGGCGAAAGAATCTATAGTAAACAAAAAACAAGACCATCCAAATATTGTTATCATTTACGCAGACGATTTAGGTTTCGGAGATGTAAGTTCTTATGGTTCTACAGAGTTACTAACCCCAAATATTGACCGAATAGCAAATGAAGGCATCCGGTTTACAAACGGATATGCAACTTCACCTACTTGCACACCAAGCAGATACTCGTTATTATCTGGCACATATCCTTTTAGAACAAAAAAAGCGCAAGTTTTACCAGGAAATGCACCTTTACTTTTCGAATTAGGAAAACAAACCTTGCCTTCAATGTTACAACAAGCGGGCTATAAAACAGGAGTTGTAGGGAAATGGCATTTAGGATTAGGAGATGCTAATATGGATTGGAATAAAAAGATTGCACCAGGTCCATTAGAAATTGGCTTTGACTATGCATATATTATGGCATCTACTAATGATAGAGTGCCGAGTGTATATGTAGAAAACCATAAGGTTGTTGGTTTAACTGCCGAGGACCCTATTTATGTAAGTTATCAAAAGAACTTTGAAGGAGAGCCTACTGGAAAAGAACACCCAGAATTATTAAAAGTACATCCAAGTCATGGTCACGATATGAGTATTCATAATGGTATATCAAGAATTGGTTATATGAAAGGCGGAAAGTCAGCATTATTTATTGATGAAAATATGGGCGATGATTTTTTAAAAGAATCTATTAAATACATTAATAAAAACAAAAACAACCCCTTTTTCTTGTTCTATTCACTGCACCAACCACATGTACCTAGAGTACCCAACCCTCGTTTTGTTGGAGCTTCTGGGTTAGGACCAAGAGGTGATGTAATTATTGAGGCAGATTGGGCTGTTGGTCAATTTTTAGACGAATTAGATAAATTAGGGCTTTCTGAAAACACAATCGTTATATTTTCAAGCGATAATGGTCCTGTTTTAGACGATGGTTATAAAGACGATGCTGTTACTAAAATAGGAAAACATACTCCAAGAGGAGGACTTCGAGGGGGGAAATACAGTCTTTTTGATGCCGGAACCCATGTGCCATTTATGATTAGATGGAAAGGCACAATAAAACCAGGAGTATCAGATGCATTAGTTTCGCAGATGGATTTTACAGCATCATTTGCAGCCTTAACAGGACAAAATAATACAACACCAGACAGTAAAAATATAATAGATGCATTTTTAGGAAAATCTTCAAAAGGCAGGCAAGATATTATTTTAGGACAGGCAGATATAAAAGCATATAGAAATGAAGATTGGGTTTTAATACCACCGCATAAAGGCACAAAGTATTATAGTTGGGTAGATATTGAAACAGGTAGAGATAATCTTTATCAATTATATAATTTAAAAGAAGACAGAGCGCAACAGCATAATTTAGCACATTTGTATCCTAAAAAAGTTAAAGCATTAAAACTTGCTTTAGAACAAGAGATGCAATAATAAACATAAAACCTAGTGAATTTATCTTATTGGGAAATTAAATCATGGCTTACCAATATAGACTATACTATTGTTGGTAGCGGTATTGTAGGATTAAGTTGTGCGTTACAACTAAAGCAGCGTTTTCCAAAAGCCAATATTCTTGTTTTAGAGAAAGGCATATTACCTCAAGGAGCCAGTACAAAAAATGCAGGATTCACTTGTTTTGGAAGTTTAAGTGAAATTATAGACGATTTAAATACACACTCTGAGCAAGAAGTAATAGACCTTGTAAAAAAACGAGTTAGTGGTTTAAAGCTTTTGCGACACACTCTAGGTGATACAAATATTAATTATCAGCAATTTGGTGGTTATGAGTTGTTTACAGAAGCAGATTCTAAATTATTTCAAGACTGTATTTCAAAAAAAAAAGCGATAAATAAGTTATTAAAACCCGTTTTTAATAATGATGTTTTTAGTTTAAAACAGAATGTTTTCAATTTTAAAAACATAAAAGAGCAATATATTTTCAATCAATTTGAAGGTCAGATAGATACTGGTAAAATGATGGAATCGTTGCTTCAAAAGGCATTGTTAAAAGGTATTAAAATATTAAACAATATTACAGTTAAAGAATATTCAGAAGACACGAATTCAGTAAAAATAAAAACGAATCTATTTGAATTTTCAACATCTAAATTACTAATTGCAACAAACGGTTTTGCTTCGCAGCTTTTAGATGAACATGTAAAACCGGCACGAGCACAAGTATTAATAACAAAACCAATAAAAAATTTACAGATTAAAGGCACATTTCATTTAGATAAAGGCTATTATTATTTTAGAAATATTGATGATAGAATTTTATTTGGAGGCGGGCGAAACCTTGATTTTAAAGCAGAAGAAACCACAGAATTAAAACAAACCGAACTGATTCAAAATAAATTAGAAGCACTATTAAAAACCACAATTTTACCAGAAATATCTTTTGAGGTTGATTATAGATGGAGCGGCATTATGGGTGTTGGTAATCAAAAAAAAGCTATTGTAAAACAACTTAGCAATCATATGTTTTGTGGCGTAAGACTTGGCGGTATGGGTGTAGCTATTGGTAGTTTAATTGGAAAAGAATTAGCGGATTTAATTTAATCTAAAGAATTCCTCGTCAACTTGCTACGGGGTCATTCATTGTCATTACGAGAGTGAAACGACGTGGTAATCTTTTAAATACGACTTAAAATATAAGATTGCCACGACTTAAAAAAGTCTCGCAATGAACTAAAAATAATTATGACTATCAAACAACAATTATACAATCAGTGTTTTGAGTTTGTAGAAAACAGATTTTTGATTGTCCAAAAAACTATAAACGAAATACAAGAATCTTTACTTTCTGAAACAAAAAGTACCGCAGGTGACAAGCACGAAATAGGACGCGCTATGTTGCAATTAGAAAGAGAAAAAGCAGGAAATCAACTCTCTGAAATTGTAAAGGTTAAAGAAGCACTTTCAAAAATTGATACTTCAAAATCTTTAAAAAGTATTGGTTTAGGAAGCGTGGTTTACACAAGACAAGCTAATTATTATATTGCCGTAAGCGCAGGACAATTAAAAGTTGAAAATAATTTATTTTATGCTATTTCTGCAAGCACACCAATTGGACAATTATTAATAGGAAAAACTGCTGGAGATACAATTATTTTTAGAGAAAGCAGTTTTAAGATAATAGAGGTTTTATAATACTTTCTCCAGAAATACTTCTTTATTTTTATCATATAGAGATTCACTTTCAAAAAACACTTTTTCTCCATCCAAATCGGTTTCAATTAAATAATGATGACCTTTAAAATAACTTTGTTTTACGGTAGCTTTTAAATGAGATTTATCAACTACTTTGAGTTGATTCGCATAAATGATTTCACCATCAATCATATTGAATTCCCCAAAAAAAGAAGCAATTAATTTATTTTGAGGATTTTTGTATAAATGCTGAGGTGTATTGTTAGCAATAATTTTAGTCTCATGTAAAACAATCATACGGTCTGAAAAAGGTAATACATCATCTTTGTCATGAGTTGCTACTATGCATGCTATGTTTCGTTCTTTTAGATATCTAAACAAACTTCTGCGTAACGATTGTTTTTTAAAATTGTCGATATGGCTAAATGGCTCATCCAACAAAATGATTTCTGGTTGCTTTGCAATAGCTCTTGCCAAAGCTACGCGCTGTTTTTGTCCGCCACTTAATTCTTTAACCTTGGTGTTTTTAAAATGGGATAGTTCTACAACTTCTAAAAGTTCATCAATGCGATTTTGCTTTTCTTCAGGATAAAAATTGGATAGGAAAGCACCAATATTTTCAGCAACGGTAATAAAAGGCATTAAATCGAATTCTTGTGCGACATATTTCATGTATTCCGGACCAATAACAAGATTGTGTTTTGGTCCGAGAATTTCTTCGTCCTTCCAAAATATTTGACCATCGTTTAAATCATAAGTGCCGTATAATAACTTTAAGAGTGTACTTTTTCCAGAGCCACTTTCTCCTATTATTGAAACATGTTCGCTTTGATTTACTTTAAAAGAAATATCTTTTAAAACCGATGTTTTTTTATATGAAAATGATATATTTTTAACTTGAAGCATAGAGCAAAAATAATAAAAACCATTCCTCTTTTTAGAAGAACGGTTTTTTGATTTACTTTATAATGAGACACTTCGACTGCGCTCAGTGTAACACAAAGCTATCCTTTTATCTTTTCTTTAGTTTTACTTGGTAACACATCAAACCCCATATTGTAAAGCGTGAAGCCAAAAATATCTGCATACTGTTCAATGGTTTTACTAACAGGTGTTCCTGCACCATGGCCAGCATCAGTTTCAATACGTATTAGCGTTGGGTTTGTTCCTGCTTGTTTGCTTTGTAATTCGGCTACAAATTTAAAGCTATGTGCTGGCACCACTCTATCATCATGATCACCAGTAGTTACTAAAGTTGCTGGATATTCAACACCTTCTTTTACATTATGTACAGGAGAATATCCTTTAAGATATTCAAACATATCTATACTTTGTTCGGCAGTACCATAATCGTAAGCCCAACCTGCTCCAGCGGTAAATGTATGGTAACGCAACATATCTAAAACACCAACTGCTGGTAATGCTACTTTTGCTAAATCTGGACGTTGAGTCATTACAGCCCCAACTAATAAACCACCATTTGATCCACCGCGGATAGCTAGAAAATCTGAAGATGTATATTTATTTTTAATTAAATATTCGCCAGCGGCTATAAAATCGTCAAATACATTTTGCTTTTTCATTTGTGTTCCTGCATCATGCCAAATTTTACCATATTCGCCACCGCCACGTAAATTAGGCACAGCAAGTATGCCTCCTTGTTCCATCCAAACAGCATTAGTTATACTAAACGTAGGGGTTAAGCTAATATTAAATCCACCATAACCATATAAAATAGTTGGGTTTTTGCCATCAATAATTAGGTTTTTATGATGTGTAATCATCATTGGTATTTTAGTGCCATCTTTTGATGTGTAAAATACTTGATTGGATACATAATCGCTACTATCAAACTCAATAGATGGTTTCCAATAAGATTCAGATTCACCAGTTTCTGGGTTGAATTTATATATACTCGAAGGTGTATTGTAATTAGTAAATGAAAAATATAAAACAGTATCTTTCTTTTTACCACCAAAACCACCCACAGTACCTAAACCTGGTAGTTCAATATCTTTTACCAATGCACCAGTATAATCATATTGTTTTACTTTAGAGATAGCATCAACCATATATTTAGCAAAGAAAAATCCGCCGCCAGTTGAAGGGCTTAAAACATTTTCGGTTTCTGGAATAAAATCTTTCCAATGTTCTGGTGTTGGATTTGAAGCATCAACAGTTACTATTTTTTTGTTTGGCGCATTTAGATTTGTAACTAAAAATAGTTTGCTACCTTCGTTTTCAATAATATAGGTGTCGCTATCTGTGTGGTCTAAAATAGTTACAAGTTTACTGTTAGGATTAGATAAATCTTTTATAAAAAGCTTGTTACCAGATGTAGATACACGTGGTGTAATAACTAGATATTTATCATCTTCTGTTACAGTGCCATATATATAACGGTGTTTTTCTTCTGGTATTCCACCAAAAATTAAAACATCTTCTTTTTGAGGTGTACCTAATTTATGATAATATACTTTGTGCTGATCGGTTTTAGCAGAAAGTTCACTGCCTTTAGGTTTATCATAACTTGAATAATAAAACCCTTCATTTTTATACCAAGAAATACCACTAAATTTCACATCTATAAGCGTGTCTTCAACAATTTCTCGTGTTTCAGGATTCATTACAATAATTTTTCTCCAGTCACTTCCACCTTCAGAAATAGAATATGCCAACATTTTGCTATCTTTAGAGAAACTTAATCCACTACCTAAAGAAACAGTGCCGTCTTTAGAAAATGTATTCGGATCTAAAAACACTTCAGCTTTACTATCGCCTTTCTTTCTATAATATACATTTTGGTTTTGCAGACCGTCATTTTTTGAAAAATATGTGTATTCACCTTCAATAAAAGGTGCGCCTACTTTTTCGTAATTCCATAGTTTAGATAGACGATCTTTTAACTCATCTCTAAACGGGATATTATCTAAATACGCATAAGTACTTTTGTTTTGAGATTTTACCCAAGCTTCGGTTTCTTCACTTCTATCATCCTCTAACCAACGATATGGATCTTTAACTTCTACATCAAAATACGTGTCTACGGTATCTACCTTTTTTGTTTCAGGATAATTCACAACTACAACATTTTTTTCTTCCTTATCATTTTTACAAGCCAGAATAATGGTTAGAACTAAAAGATTAAGCATTATTTTTTTCATTTGTTATCTGATTTTAATTCATTTGTAAAATGTAATTCGCATAGTAAAACGATTTTAATTTTTAAAGTTTTAGTTACACTCATTTCATGATCGATAAATTTATTCCTCAAAAATAAACAAAACGGATGAAAGTTGCAGGTAACATATTATATATTTGAGATTCTAAAAAAAAGAATAGTTTATGAATAAGGTCTTTTTATTTTTATTGTTAGCTAGTATTAACTTTAATGTGTTTTCTCAATCTGAAATCACAGAAAATGAACTAAAAGAACACCTTTTGTTTTTAACTTCAGAAAAAAATGCAGGTCGATATCCTGGAGGAAAAGCAAACAAACGTGTTGTTAAATATTTAAAAAAGGAATTTAAAAAGATAGGCGTTATACCTTTTGATTTAGGATATAAACAAAACTTTAAAGCGACATTAAGAGTTGTAAAAGGAGTTGATAAAAAACCTGTTGTAAAAACTTGTAATGTTTTAGGTTTTATTGAAGGCAATGATGCTAATCTTAAAAATGAATATATCGTTTTAGGTGCGCATTACGATCATTTAGGTTTGGGAGGGCCATCATCAAAATCTGACAAAAAGAATACCATTCATTACGGAGCCGATGATAATGCTAGCGGAACAGCAGCGTTATTAGAAATAGCCGAAAAAATAGAAAGTCAAAAACATTTATTAAAACGCAGTATTATTTTTATCGCTTTTGGTGCCGAAGAACAAGGGTTATTAGGAAGCAAATATTTTGTTGAAAACCCTCTAGTACCATTATCTCAAATAAAATTAATGATTAATATGGATATGGTTGGAAGAATGAATAAGGATAAGCATGTGTACATGGGAGGAGCAGGCACATTTCCTGATGGCGTAAATTTTATGCAAGCTTTAGGCGAATCGTTAAACTTAACACCAATTGTGCATGCTGGTTCTGTTGGCGGATCGGATCATGTATCGTTTTACAAAAAAGACATTTCGGTTTTAGGGATGCATACAGGCGGACATCCGCAATACCATACACCAGAAGATACGGTTGATTTAATAAATATTAATGGACAAAAACAGGTGTGCGAATATATTTTTAAAACGATTATGAAGCTAGCTTCAACGGATTATAAAATGACGTTTATCAAGCAAGATTAAACTCATAAAAAAAGCCTCACATTTCTGCAAGGCTTTACAATTTCTAAAAGTGGTCCCACATGGACTCGAACCATGGACCACCTGATTATGAGTCAGGTGCTCTAACCAACTGAGCTATAGGACCGAAATTGGAGTGCAATATTACTACTTATTTTAATTGTTAGCAAGAAAAATTATTTCTTTATCTCTTGGCACAACTCGATTAAAACACCGTTTGTAGATTTTGGGTGCAAAAAAACCACCAACTTATTATCGGCTCCTTTTTTTGGCAGTTCATTTAAAACTTTAAAACCCTCATTTTTAAGCCTTTTAATTTCAGTATTAATATCATCCACATCAAAAGCAATATGATGCATGCCTTCTCCTTTTTTTGCAATAAATTTTGCAATGGGACTGTCATCATTTGTTCCTTCTAACAATTCAATCTTGCTTTCACCCACTTTAAAAAAAGATGTATTCACACCTTCGCTAGCTACTTCCTCCATTTTGTAATACGTTTCTCCAAATAATTTGGCGAACAACTCATTAGAATCATCAATATTTTTTACAGCTATACCAATATGTTCAATCTTATTCATAAAATTTTTGTTCTTTTATTTTACTCTAGATGTAAATCTACATTATTCGATTACAATTTAACCTAATTATACAAATTTCGTAAATAAAAAAGTAAGATAATCTTTAAATAACTGTTATTTTTGCAGCAGAACATCTTTTTAGATGTTTTTTATAACACAGTCATTTATAAATAGATAAATGACTTATAAAATTAATTAATTGGAAGAAGAAAGTCAAAGACAAAAAAAAATAGGATCTGTTTTACAACGTGATTTAGTTGATGTTTTACAACGTGCTGCAACGCAAGGCGGTATGCAGGGTATTTTAATTTCGGTATCTAAAGTAAAAGTAACCGTCGATTTATCGGTTGCTAAAGTGTATTTAAGTATTTTTCCGAATAATAAAGCCAAAGAACTTATTGAAGGCATAAAATCTAACGCACCATTAATTAAGCACGAATTAGCCCAACGCACCAAACATCAATTAAGACGCATGCCAAAATTGGAGTTTTTTATTGATGATTCTTTAGAGTATATCGATCAAATCGACAAATCCTTAAAAGGAGAAGAAAACCCAATAAAGGATCCTTCTTTTCTCGACAAACGAAAAAAATCGTAATCATTTTTATAACCCTTAAAAGCAAAATGCTTTAATAAAACTTATATTTATATTTAAAGCATGAATGTTTCACTTTATATCGCACAACGTTATCTACGCTCAAAAAGCAGTAACAATGCTATTAATATTATTAGTAAAATAGCTGTTTTGGGTATTGTTTTGGGTGCAGCATCTTTATTTATAGTACTTTCTGGTTTTGCAGGTTTAAAAGATTTTACATTACAGTTTTCTACTATGGTTGACCCCGATTTAAAAGCTGAAACTGCTGTTGGAAAATCATTTTTTATTACTAACGAAGACCTAAATAAATTAAACGATTTAGATGCTATTGCAGTATTCTCTAAAATTATTGAAGAACGTGTTATTATAGCCTCAAACGACAAAAATTATTTAGCAACCATAAAGGGTGTAGATGTTAATTTTAAGAACGTAGTTACGATAGATTCTGTAATCTCGCAAGGTAGTTGGCTCGATCAAAAAACGAACCAAATTGTGGTTGGTTGGGGCATTTCTAACAACTTATCTTTTGGCGTTTTAAATTATGCTAAACCCATAAGCTTATATGTCCCCAAACCAGGAAAAGGACAAATTACTTCTATTGAAAATGCCTTTAACGCTGTTAACGCCGTTAATGTTGGTATTTTTGATATTAACGAAAATTTAAACGATACCTATGTTTTTGCTTCTATCGATTTAGCACAAAATCTTTTAAATTATAAGCCCAATCAAGTATCATCTTTAGAATTTAAACTAAAAAATGGTACAGACGAGCTTAAAGCAAAGGAAAGTATTCAAGCCATTTTAGGCGATAAAGTGGTTATAAAAAACCGAGCGCAACTTAACGATGCACTGTATAAAATGCTTAATAGCGAAAACCTATTGGTTTATTTACTACTAACCTTGGTTTCTGGGTTATTAATTTTTAATGTTATGGGCTCCATAATAATGATGATATTAGAAAAAAAGCAATCTTTAAAAACACTTTTTAATTTAGGTTTTACCATAAAAAAAATCCGAAATATCTTCTTTATTCATGGCTCGATCATGACCATTATTGGTTCTATAATTGGTTTATTAATCGCGCTATTAGTTGTCGTAATCCAAAAAACATTCGGTCTCGTACCCATCACCCCATCTTTGGCTTACCCCATGAGCATCTTGCTAGAAAATTTTATGATTGTGTTTTTTACAATTACCGTTTTAGGTATTATCGCCTCAAAAGTAGCATCAAATCGAGTTACAAAAAAACTAATACAATTGTAGTTATTTGGGCGAGTTGCTATTTATATGTGAAATTTGTATATAAAACTACTCCGTAAACTCATAATCCGAAAACTTCTCTAAAACCTCATTAAAAGCAGCAAACACATCTTTGGAGTCATCGCTAGTTACCATTTTCATACGGTATTCTTTAAAGTGCGGAATCCCTTTAAAATAGTTGGTATAATGACGACGGGTTTCAAAAACACCTAAAATTTCACCTTTCCAATCAATCGCCATTTGTAAATGCCTACGAGCCGCTTCAATACGCTCTTCTAAACTAATCGGTGCTAAATGTTCACCAGTTTTAAAAAAGTGCTTTACTTGTTTAAAAAACCACGGGTTACCAATACTTGCACGCCCAATCATAGCGCCATCTAATCCGTAACTATCACGCATTTCCATCGCTCTTTCTGGCGACGTAATATCGCCATTTCCAAACACAGGAATGTGCATTCTTGGATTGTTTTTTACGGCGGCAATGGGTTTCCAATCGGCATCGCCTTTATACATTTGCGCGCGAGTACGCCCATGAATAGCAATGGCTTTACAACCCACATCTTGCAAACGTTCGGCAACCTCAACAATTTTTATAGAGTTGTGGTCCCAACCCAAACGTGTTTTTACGGTTATTGGAATGTTGGTGCGCTTAACCATTTCGGCAGTAAGCTGCTCCATTAAACAGATATCCTTTAAAATACCTGCGCCTGCGCCTTTGCTCACTACCTTTTTTACTGGGCAACCAAAATTTATATCGATTATATCGGGTTTGGATGCTGAAACTATATCAATAGTTTGCAACATACTATCAAGATTCGCTCCAAATATTTGAATCCCTACAGGACGCTCTTTTTCATAAATATCAAGTTTCATAACGCTTTTTGCTGCGTTACGAATTAAGCCTTCACTCGATACAAACTCGGTATAAACAACATCAGCACCTTGCTCTTTGCAAAGCGCACGAAATGGCGGATCACTAACATCTTCCATGGGTGCTAAAAGCAATGGAAAATCAGGTAGTTCTATGTTATCTATTTTTACCACTATTATATTTTGGATTGCAAAAGTATTGAAAATGAATTAAATATTTATGAAAACGCCTATCTATACACTAAAAACAATAAATATATCCAGATAAAAACATCTATATTTGCAAAATCTTTTTATGAAGATTATTGACTATGAAGAACATCAGAAATTTTTGCATCATTGCACACATAGATCACGGTAAAAGTACCCTTGCAGACCGTTTATTAGATTTTACGGGTTCAGTAACCGCAAGAGAACAACAAGCTCAGTTATTGGATAGCATGGATTTGGAGCGTGAACGAGGTATTACTATAAAATCGCACGCCATACAAATGGATTATGAACTTAATGGTGAAAAATACGTTTTAAACTTAATTGACACACCAGGTCACGTCGATTTCTCTTATGAGGTTTCTCGATCTATCGCTGCTTGCGAAGGCGCTTTACTTATTGTAGATGCCGCACAAAGCATACAGGCACAAACCATTTCTAACTTATATTTAGCACTAGAAAACGATTTGGAAATTATTCCAGTTCTTAATAAAGTCGATTTACCAAGCGCCAATCCTGAAGAGGTTACTGATGATATTGTAGATTTATTAGGTTGCGATCCAGAAGAGGTAATTCACGCCAGTGGAAAAACAGGTTTTGGTGTCGAAAATATTTTAGCAGCTATAATCGATCGTGTTCCTGCTCCTAAAGGCGATCCAAATGCACCACTTCAAGCTTTAATTTTTGACTCGGTTTACAATACGTTTAGAGGTATTGAAACCTATTTTAGAGTATTTAATGGTGAAATTAAAAAAGGCCAAAAAATTAAATTTGTTGCCACCGATAAAGAGTACTATGCTGATGAAGTTGGAACTTTAAAATTAACTCAAGTAGCGAAACAAAGTGTGAAAACGGGTGATGTTGGTTATTTAATAACTGGTATTAAAACAGCTAAAGAAGTAAAAGTTGGTGATACTATCACAGATTTTGCTAACCCAACCACTAATATTGTTGAAGGTTTTGAAGATGTAAAACCTATGGTTTTTGCAGGCATTTACCCTGTAGATACTGAAGATTACGAAGAGCTTAGAAACTCGATGGAAAAACTACAACTTAACGATGCGTCGTTAGTATTTGCTCCAGAAAGTTCTGCGGCTTTAGGTTTTGGTTTTCGTTGTGGATTCTTAGGTATGCTTCACATGGAAATTATTCAAGAACGTTTAGAGCGCGAGTTTGACATGACTGTAATTACTACAGTCCCCAATGTGTCATACCATGCGTTTACCAATAAAAATCCTGATGAAGCTTTTATAGTTAATAATCCATCAGATTTACCAGACCCTTCTACCGTTAATAGAGTAGAAGAACCTTATATTAAAGCTACTATCATTACTAAAGCAGATTTTGTTGGTAATGTGATGTCGCTTTGTATCGAAAAACGAGGAATTGTTTTAAATCAAACCTATTTAACAACAGAGCGTGTTGAATTGACTTTTGAAATGCCATTGGCAGAAATTGTATTCGATTTTTACGATCGCTTAAAAACAGTTTCTAAAGGCTATGCATCTTTTGATTATCACCCAATAGGTATGAAGACCTCTAAGTTGGTTCGTTTAGACATTTTATTAAACGCACTACCCGTTGATGCGCTTTCGGCTTTAATACATGCCGATAACGCTCAGAACATTGGGAAAAAAATGTGTGAGAAATTGAAAGAACTTATTCCACGTCAGCAATTCGATATTCCTATTCAAGCGGCTATTGGTGCTAAAATTATTTCGAGAGAAACGATAAAAGCACTTCGTAAAGATGTAACAGCAAAATGTTATGGTGGTGATATTTCACGTAAACGTAAACTTCTTGAAAAACAGAAAAAAGGAAAAAAACGTATGCGTCAAGTGGGTAATGTAGAAATACCTCAGCAGGCATTTATGGCCGTTTTGAAGTTGAATGATTAATCTTTGGTCAATAAATAAAAAACTAACATTTTTTTATTATAAATTTACGATTAATGCATGTATTTTATTGTTAACACCAAAAATTTACAGATATTAATAGTTAATTACTTAAAAACCCCTATTTTCCTCAAAAATTCAGCTTAGGCAAAGAAAGTTTGTAATAATTTTGTATGTTTATAAACACACAAAATTTATTAAATGAATATTATTCATGTAAGCGCAGAATGCTACCCGATTGCCAAAGTTGGTGGACTTGCAGATGTTGTTGGTGCGTTACCAAAGTATCAAAACAATCCTAAAGTTTCTTCTCAGGTTATTATGCCGTTTTATGATGTAAAATTTACTAAAGAAAACACTTTTACTTCTGTTTTCAAATCTAAATTAAGCTTAGGAGATGCTACTTATAAATTCAATATTTTAAAGCTAGAAAAGGATGTTTTAAATTTTGATGTTTTTTTTGTTGATGTACCAGACTTATTATTTAAAGATTATGTGTATTCCTCTAACGATACGAATAGGTTTTTAGCTTTTCAAATAGCAACTTTAGACTGGATGCTAACTTGGAAAACATTGCCAGATATAATTCATTGCCACGACCACCATACAGGACTTATTCCTTTTATGCTTCAAGAAAGTTATAAATATGAACCTTTTAGAAAAACACCTAATATTTTAACCATTCATAATGCTCAATACCAAGGTTGGTTTTCGCATGATAACGTAAATTTAATACCTGCTTTTAATTTTGATCATGTTGGCTTATTAGATTGGGGCGGCACAATTAACCCACTAGCAGCAGCTATAAAATGTGCTTGGAGAGTTACTACTGTATCGCCTAGTTATATGGAAGAATTAAAAATAGCGGCAAATGGTTTAGAAAGTTTATTAAGCGATGAAAGCGCAAAATGCTCTGGTATTTTAAACGGTATAGATTGGAACGTTTGGAATCCGGAAACCGATGATTATATTGTTAGAAACTATAACCAAAAAACTATTGTAGCAGGTAAAAAAGCGAATAAAAAAGAATTGTGCGATCGATTTAATTTTGATATTAATAAACCGCTATTTGCTTTTATTGGTAGATTGGTAGGAGAAAAAGGCTCTGATTTATTTCCTGAAACTTTTAAAATAGCTTTAAAAAATCCTAATATTTCTATACTCCTTTTAGGCTCAGGCAATAAGGATGTTGAAAATCAATTAGAAACCCTTAAAGAAGAATATAAAGGGCAGTATAATGCTTTTATTGGTTACGATGAAAAACTATCTCACATTATTTATGCTGGAGCAGATTTCCTCCTAATGCCTTCGCGAGTCGAACCTTGCGGATTAAACCAAATGTATGCTTTACGTTACGGTACTATTCCTATTGTACGCAGTATTGGGGGTTTAAAAGACACCGTTACAGATATTTCTGAAGAAAACGGTTTTGGTATTTGTCATGATAACGTTACGGTTTTAGAAATGACTAATGCTATTGAAAGAGGTGTAGCACTTTATAAAAATCAAACCAAATTCAGAAAAACTAGAATACAAATTATGAAGATAGACCATTCTTGGGATGCTTCAGCGAAAGAATACATCAATTTATATAACTCTATAAACTAATTAACTATGATTAACAACGACGTATTAGCTATAATATTAGGAGGCGGTCAAGGCTCAAGATTATATCCACTAACAGAGAAAAGATCAAAACCAGCAGTTCCAATTGCAGGAAAGTATAGATTGGTCGATATTCCTATTTCAAATTGTATTAATGCAGATATAAAACGCATGTTTGTATTAACACAGTTTAATTCAGCGTCGTTAAATAGGCATATAAAAAACACATATCACTTTAGTTTTTTTAGTTCGGCTTTTGTTGATGTACTTGCTGCGGAACAAACACCTGATAACAAAGGGTGGTTTCAAGGTACTGCTGATGCCGTTCGCCAAAGCATGCATCACTTTTTAAGACATGATTTTAAATATGCATTAATTCTTTCTGGTGATCAATTATACCAAATGGATTACGACAAAATGATTAAAGCCCACGAGGAGAGTGGTGCTAAAATATCTATAGCTACCATACCAGTAAACGCAAAAGACGCCACCTCTTTTGGAATATTAAAATCTGATGAGAACAATGTTATTACTTCGTTTATAGAAAAACCTGATGCTAGTTTATTGCCAGATTGGACCTCAGATGTAAGTGATGATATGAAATCTCAAAACAGAAATTACTTAGCTTCAATGGGAATTTATATTTTTAATAGAGACTTATTAATGGAGTTAATGGACGATGATTCTACTATAGATTTTGGTAAAGAAATTATTCCTCAAAACATAGATAAACACAAAACATTAAGTTATCAATATGAAGGTTATTGGACAGATATTGGAAACATTGACTCTTTCTTTGAAGCTAATATTGGATTAACTAAGAGCATTCCAGATTTCGATTTATATGATAAAGCTAAGCGTATATATACCAGAGCAAGAATGTTACCAACTACAAAAATTGCAGGAACTATATTGGACGAAACCGTAATTGCCGAAGGGTGTATAATTAATGCGGGGAAAATTGAAAAATCTGTAATAGGTATACGTTCTAGAATTGGTAATGAATCTACAGTAATTAATACTTATATGATGGGTAATGACTATTATCAACCATTAAGTGATGTAGAAGACCCAAAAATAAACACACTTGGTATTGGTGCGAGATGCTTTATAAAAAACACCATATTAGATAAGAATTGTTGCATTGGTAATGATGTGAGAATAAATGGAGGAAAGCATTTAGAAGACACCGAAACAAGCACATATGCTGTAAAAGAAGGCATAGTTGTGATAAAAAAAGGTGCAATAATTCCTAATGGTACAGTAATATAATATATGTCTAACACAATACATCATAGTCTTTTTACCGACTTCGATATAAATCTTTTCAAAGCTGGTAAACACTACCGCTTATACGAAAAATTCGGGTCGCACACCTTAACACTTAATGGTATAGAAGGTACTTATTTTGCAGTTTGGGCACCAAGTGCAAAACAAGTTTCTGTAATTGGAGACTTTAATTATTGGAATGGCGAAAACCACAACCTAAATGTACGCTGGGACTCCTCTGGAATTTGGGAAGGTTTTATACCTCATGTTGGTAAAGGCAATTTATATAAATATAAAATTTACTCAAGCCAAAACGATTATATTTCTGAAAAGGCAGATCCTTATGCAAGACGTTGCGAGCATCCACCTAAAACAGCATCAATAGTTTGGGACGATTCCTATAAATGGAAAGATACTAAATGGATGAAAAAACGTAAAAAGCATAATGCTTTAGATGCGCCTTATTCAGTTTACGAAGTTCATTTGGGTTCATGGAAAAAACAAATTGAAGAAGATAGATTTTTATCATATTTCGAACTTGCAGATGATTTGGTGAATTATGTAAAAGACATGAACTTTACACATGTAGAATTGATGCCTATTATGGAATATCCTTATGACCCTTCTTGGGGTTATCAATTAACAGGGTACTTTGCACCATCATCCCGATTTGGCTATCCAGAAGAATTCAAATACCTAGTTGATAAATTACATCAAAACGATATTGGAATTATTCTCGATTGGGTACCGTCTCATTTCCCTGAAGATGCTCACGGATTAGGTTTCTTTGATGGTTCATGCTTATATGAGCACCCAGATATAAGAAAAGGTTATCACCAAGATTGGAAAAGCTTAATTTTTAATTATGGCAGAAACGAAGTAAAATCGTTTTTAATAAGCAATGCTGTATTTTGGTTAGAACAATATCATGCAGATGGCTTACGAGTAGATGCAGTAGCGTCTATGTTGTTTTTAGACTATTCGCGTAAAGATGGCGAATGGGAGCCTAATGAATTTGGTGGAAGAGAAAACCTTGACGCCATTGCTTTTCTAAAAGAATTAAATGAAGAAGTCTATAAATCCTTCCCAGATGTACAAACTATAGCCGAAGAATCTACCGCATTTCCAGGGGTTTCAAAACCTGTATTTTTA
This sequence comes from uncultured Wocania sp., assembly GCF_964021735.1. Lineage (NCBI taxonomy): Bacteria > Pseudomonadati > Bacteroidota > Flavobacteriia > Flavobacteriales > Flavobacteriaceae > Wocania > uncultured Wocania sp. The sequence continues at coordinate 20,348 of NZ_CAXIBN010000007.1, forward strand.
GGTGGCTTAGGTTTTGGAATGAAATGGATGATGGGGTGGATGCACGATACTTTAGAATATTTTGGTAAAGACCCTATTTATAGAAAATACCATCAAAATGATATTACGTTTAGTTTAGCCTATGCATTTACAGAGAATTTTATGCTACCGCTGTCTCATGATGAAGTCGTTTATGGTAAAAAATCCATTCTAGGAAGAATGCCTGGTGATGAGTGGCAACGCTTTGCTAATCTTCGTCTTTTATATGGCTATATGTTTACACATCCTGGAACAAAATTACTGTTTATGGGTGGCGAGTTTGGACAACAATCCGAATGGGATTTTCAAGGTAGTTTAGATTGGAATTTATTAGAGTACGACTCACATAAAAACTTTCAAAATTTCTATAAAACACTAAATAAACTATACAAAAACACGCCAGCTTTATTTGAAAAAGGATTTAGTAACGAAGGGTTTGAATGGATTAGTTATGATGACCATGAAAACTGTGTATTATCTTTTATTAGAAAAGGAGAAAATTCAGAAAACGATGTTGTTGTAGTCTGTAATTTAACACCTGCTGTAAAAGAAAAATATCGTATTGGTGTAACCAAAAAAGGAAAACTTGCTGAAATTTTTAATAGTGACTCGAAAGAATTTGGAGGCAGTGACATTTTAAATAAAAAAGAAATAACAGTTAAAAAACAATCTTGGAACGGAAAAGATTATTCGGCAGAAATTACCTTATCTCCTCTTGCAATAACTATATTTAAGTTCAAATAACCGTTTGATTACATAAAGTATAATTAAACACCTCGTTAGTTGTATTTTATGTAATTAAATTGGCCTTTTTTTAATAAATAAAATTAACCGAAAATTAATTGTTTTAGTATTTTCGTCAATTAATAAATTGCTCATTATTTATGATTTTAAATACAGAATTAGAATATAAAGGAAACTTGTTTCCTGCTAATATAACAGATTATAAAAAAGATGTAGACGTTCTACATTTTTCAACCTCAAATAACGTTATTCTTCAACTTACAGTTTTAAGAGATAGTGTGTTAAGGTTTAGGTATACAACCGTTGGGAAATTTGAAAATGATTTTTCTTACGCTATCGATGTTAACGCAAGCAGAGGATATAACCATTTAGAAATTACTAGTGACGACCATAAATATATTATTACCACCTCAAAATTAATCTGCCATATATATAAATCAGATTTAAGAAAATCAATCTTTGATGCTAAAAATAATAGTGTTATTTGCGAAGATGAATTAGGTTTTCATTGGGAGGAAAGTTACGAGTTAGGTGGCGACATTGTTAAAATGAGTAAAGTTGCTCAGAACGGTGAAAGTTATTATGGATTAGGAGACAAACCCAATGATTTAAATTTAAAAGGAAAACGATTTGAAAACTGGGCAACAGATTCTTATGCCTTTGGAAAAAACACCGACCCTATTTATAAAGCAATTCCTTTCTACACAGGTTTACATAATGGAAAATCTTACGGTGTATTTTTTGATAACACCTTTAAAACCTATTTCGATTTTTGTCATGAAAGAAGAAATGTAACTAGCTTTTGGGCGCAAGGAGGTGAAATGAATTATTACTTCATTTACGGCCCTAAAATGCAAGATGTTGTTAGTAGTTACACAGATTTAACAGGAACTCCAGAATTACCACCATTATGGGCTTTAGGTTACCACCAGTGTAAATGGAGTTATTATCCAGAATCAAATGTAAAAGAAGTAACGGCAAAATTTAGAGCATTAAAAATTCCTTGTGATGCTATTTATTTAGATATCGATTACATGGAAGGATTTCGCTGTTTTACATGGAGCAAAGATTACTTCCCAGACCCAAAACGCATGGTTAAAGAACTTGCAGACGATGGGTTTAAAACGGTAGTTATTATCGACCCAGGAATTAAAATTGATAATGAATACAGTGTTTTTAAAGAAGCTTTAGATAAAGATTATTTCTGTAAACGTGCAGATGGCCCTTACATGAAAGGTAAGGTTTGGCCTGGGGAATGTTATTTTCCAGACTTTACAAGACCTGAAGTACGAAAATGGTGGGCAGGATTATTTAAAGAACTTATTGAAGATATTGGTGTTAAAGGCGTTTGGAACGACATGAACGAACCTGCAGTAATGGACGTTCCTGGAAAAACCTTTCCAAATGATGTGAGGCACGATTACGACGGAAATCCATGCAGTCACCGTAAAGCACATAATATTTATGGAATGCAAATGGCACGTGCCACTTACCATGGTTTAAAAAAGTTTAATTACCCTAAACGGCCATTTGTAATTACACGATCTGCATATTCTGGTACGCAACGTTATACCTCAACTTGGATGGGAGATAATGTAGCTTCATGGGAGCATTTACAAATAGCCAATATTCAAGCGCAGCGCTTAGCATTGTCTGGATTCTCTTTTGCAGGATCAGATATTGGCGGGTTTGCAGAACAACCTAATGGCGAATTATATGCACGCTGGATTCAACTAGGTGCTTTTCATCCGTTTTGTAGAACGCACTCTTCTGGCGATCATGGTGACCAAGAACCTTGGGCTTTTGATGATGAAATAACGAATATAGTCCGTAAGTTTATTGAAATTAGATACCAGTTATTGCCATATTTATATACTTCATTTTATCAATATTCGCAAAATAATATGCCAATGCTAAAATCGTTAGTATTGTTCGATCAAGACGATGCTCAAACGCATTATAGGATTGATGAATTTATTTGTGGTAACCAACTTTTAATTTGCCCAATTAATGAACCAAACGCGAAAGGAAGGCGCATGTATATTCCTAGAGGTGAATGGTATAATTTCTGGACAAACAATATGATTTCTGGCGGAAAAGAAACTTGGGTAGATGCCGATATAGATAGCATGCCAATTTTTGTAAAAGCAGGTGCTATTATACCTAAATATCCAATACAACAATATGTTGGAGAAAAAGTAATTGAAGAATTAACTCTTGATGTTTATTATAAACATGGTAAAGAAGATTCAGAATTATTTGAAGACGCTAATGATGGATACGATTACACTAAAGGGCGTTACAGCTTGAGAAAATTTAATCTGTCTGGAAATGATAACAAATTAATTATCAGAATTCATAAAACTGGGCAATTTGTAACATCTTACAATTCTTTTAAAATTAATTTAATAGGATTACCGTTTAAGGTAAAATCTATAAAAGTTGATAATGAATATATTGATTTAAAGGATGTTAAATTTAATGGTGATAACTCGCTTGTTATCTCTAAAGAATTTACAAACCTGCAAATTAAAGGATAATAAATTCTTGAAATTTTAATTAAAAAGCTCTTTTCAAATTATCTTGAAAGGGCTTTTTTTATACCTTTTCAACATCAAAAGGTTTTCCTAAATACACCAACTGAAACCCTTCTTCAATCGTATCAACCTCTAAATTGTAAGATGAAATAATATGTAATTCACCTTCATTATCTTTTATAAATAATGGAATAATATCTTTATCAGCATTAGTTATTTTAATTAGACTTTCATAATGCGTTTTATCCTCTAAATCAATCTCTTGTATGGACGGGTGTTTTCTTGTTAATTCAGTTAAAGCATTAAAGTCATCAGTATGAGAAAACAAACCCTCTTTAGGGGTATTATTTTCATCCAACATTTCACTTGTAGTCACCAACCTAAAAGAGCCATTTTCACCAAATTGCTTAGTGAATTTATTGATAGCATATTTATTAATATCAGAATTTCCTGTTAAAGCCATTAAATAACCCACATCGCTTAATTCTATATTATCCATTAAAGTGTCCGAATAGATATTGGTAGTCATCGCCTCTAATCCTAATTCTTTCGCTTTTTCTATATTTTTTTCATTACTATCAATAAGCACTACATGCCTCCCATTTGTTTCAAGATAATGACCCAATAATCGAGAAACTTTTGATGCTCCAATTATTAAAATACCTTCAGATTTTGTTAAAAACACACCTACCACTTTAGCAAATAAACGCGCAGTGGTTGCGTTTAATAAAACGGTTCCTAGAACAATCATAAACACCAAAGGCGTAATATATTCAGCACCTTCAACACCTTCTTTTAGTAATTTACTACCAAATAATGATGCAATTCCAGCTGCAACAATTCCTCGTGGTCCAACCCAACTAATAAATAGTTTTTCGTTAATTTTTAAATTAGACCCAAGTGTGCTTAAAAATACTGCTAGTGGTCTTATTACAAATACTATAATAGCAAAAAGAATAACTGTTTTCCATGTGTAAAGCAGCATTAAATCTTCAATATTAATGTTTGCCGCCAACAGAATGAATAAAATAGAAATTAATAAAACACTTAAAGATTCTTTAAAATAAAGGAGTTCTTTTAAGTTTTCTAATTTACTATTTCCTAAAACCATGCCCATAACTACAACAGCTAAAAGTCCTGATTCGTGAGCAAAAATTTCAGATTCAACAAAAACCAATAGTACTGTTGAGAGCGATACAACATTCAATAAATAATGAGGAATTAGCTTTTTATTAACCGCAAAAGCTAGGGCGTGTGCAAAAGTAAAGCCAAAGGTTGTACCAAAAAGAATAATTTTACCAAACTCCATTAAGGCCGTTTTAGTAAAACCACTGTCACCACCAACGCTAATAAATTCAAATACCAAAACCGCTACTAAAGCTCCTATAGGGTCAATTAAAATACCTTCCCATTTTAATACCGCTGAAATATCTTTTTTTAACGGAATATTTCTCAAAATTGGTGTGATTACAGTTGGTCCTGTAACAATAATAAGTCCAGAAAATAAAAAGGAAAGCTCCCAACTTAAATTAAAAATAAAATGAGCTAATAGGCCTGCTCCAAAAAATGTAATAGCAGAACCTAAAGTAATTAGTTTAGTAATTACTGGACCTACATTTTTTATTTCTGAACGCTTTAAGGTTAAACCGCCTTCAAAAAGAATAATACTTATAGCAAGTGATACAAAATAATACAATCCTTCACCAGGGAAAAGCCCCTTTTCGCCATTCCAAATAGGCTCAATCCATTTACTGCCGTCTTCACTTAAATATTCAGCAGCTATTGGACCAACCAATAATCCTATTAAAATTAAAGGTAAAATGGCAGGGATTTTAAGTTTCCATGCCACCCATTGTGCTAATATTCCTAAGATAATAATACCTGCTAATTCTAACATAAATTTTTTTTAAAGCACTAATTTAAGTAAAACCGATGATTTAAAGTTTTTAAAAAATGTTATCTTTCAGCTTTGACTAAAAAATAATATTTAACCGTGTCTTTAAAACCATTTAAAAGTATTGGTATTGGTGTAGCTTACTCGCCTAATTTAAAAGCAAACCTCTTTGAGGCTGCTAGATTATCTGTGTTTTTTGGCTCGAAATTATTTTTAATTCATGTTGGCGAAAATTCAGAGGATAAAATAGCAATGCTTAAAGTTGTTCTTAAAAGTTTTGAAAAAGATAATTTAGATTACGAGGTGGTTTTTAAAACAGGCAATCCTGTTGATGTGATTTTATCGACTACAGAAGAAAAAAAAATAGATCTTTTAATTCTTGGCGCCCTACAGCGTGAACGATTTTTAAAATACTATGTAGGCTCAATTGCTAGAAAAATTACACGTGAAGCAAAATGCTCTGTTTTACTATTGATTAAACCTTCGGTAGAGCGAGTGCCTTGTGAACATATTGTGGTTAATGGTTTAAAAGACCCAAAAACAGAGCAAACTATAAAAGTGGCTTTTTATGTAGCAAAAAAGTTAAGTTCTGAAAAAATAACAATTGTTGAAGAAATTAAACAAGATCAAATTTCTTTAAAAGTAGATGATGATAAATCTTTAAGGCGTGCTAACATCATTAAAGAACGTATTAAACTAAGAGAAAACTCTAGAATTAAAGAAATTATTAGTCATATTCCTGAAACTTATACTAAAAATAAGATTATAAAATTGCAGCCTATTTTTGGTAAAAAAGGGTATTCCATTGGGCATTATGCACAAATATCTCGTGCCGATTTATTAGTAATGAATGCACCATTAAAAATGACGTTTTGGGACCGGTTATTTCCACATGATATTGAACATATTTTAACCGAATTACCAACCGATGTTTTAATCCTGCAATGAGTCCGAAAAAAAACAACATAAAAGATTTTTTTAAAGCCTTACCTAAAAATATATTTTCTGGTTTTGTGGTAAGTCTTATAGCATTACCGTTAGGTTTGGGGCTTGCTATGGCTAGCGATGCGCCTCCAATTGCAGGTATAATAGCCGCCATAGTTGGGGGTATTATGGTATCTATTTTGGGCGGAAGCCATGTTACTATTGCTGGCCCAGGAAATGGTTTAGTTGGTGTACTTTTAGTAGCGATTTCTACTTTAGGGTTAGAAAATGCCTACGTTGCTATTATTTTTTCTGGAGTACTTTTAATGAGCCTTGGCTTTTTTAGAATGGGGACACTTGCCGATTTTTTTCCGTCGTCTGCCATTCAAGGTATGCTTGCCGCAATTGGGCTTATTATTTTAGGAAAGCAATTTCATATTATGCTTGCGCATAAAATAAAAAGAGAGGATACGGTTGATTATCTTTTTGAGATTCCTTTTTCAATTAACGATGCCATTCATTACGAAAACAAAGGATTAATTTATGCGGCTTTGGCAGGTGTTTTAAGTTTAGCTATTATGTTGTTTTATTCAAAAATTAGAAATAAATATTTACAACTTATTCCAGCTCCTATGTGGATTGTTATTTTATCCATTGGGTTTAGTTATTATTTTGAGTTGGGTTTACACGAACCAAACCCCATAGCAAAGGAATACATGATTTCTGGCATTCCATCCATTCAAAATATAATTGCCGATATACCAACTCCTAATTTTAGTAATATTTGGTCGTTTTCCTTTTGGGGAAGCGTTTTAGCATTAACACTTATTTCTGGTATAGAATCACTTTTAAGTATTAAAGCCGTTGATAAATTAGACCCAGAAAAAAGGCGTTCTAATGTTAATAAAGATCTTAAAGCTTTGGGTTTAGCAACTGTTGGTAGTGGGTTTTTAGGTGGGTTAAATGTAGTAACGGTTATTGCACGTAGTTCTGTAAATGTAAATAATGGTGCTAGTAATAGGTCGTCAAACTTTTTTCATGCTGTTTTTTTAGTGCTATTTATTGTTTTGTTTAGTACGCAACTTACCAGAATTCCGTTACCTGCATTAATGGCAATTTTAGTGTATACAGGTTATAAATTGGCATCGCCTAGTGTTATTACAAAAATATTCTCAATAGGTAAAGAACAGTTAATCATCTTTTTTGTCACTTTAATTGTGACACTAAAAATAGGGTTAATTACTGGTATTATTGCTGGAGTAATAACCACTTTAATTATTCATTTTGTTATCAATAAAAGTGTTGGATTGTTTTTTAGGAACGTTTTAAAACCTAATGTTTTAATGTTTAAAGAAGCTAATGATGAAAACAATTTTTACGTAAGCGTTAAACATTTTTGTAGTTTTTTAAATTATTACAGGCTTAAAAAACAATTAGATGCTGTACCAGAAAACGAAGATGTTATTATCGATTTTTCTATGTGCGAATTTGTAGACCATACTGTTATGGAAAACATGCATAGTTATCAAGAATTATTTAATAAACGTGGCGGTCATTTTGATGTTATTGGTTTAGACATGCACGACACAGATTCAAAACACCCGTTTGCATTAAGGCGTATGCTTCCTGTACCAAAAATTATTAAAAATAATTTAACAAGACGCCAAACCAATATGGAAATTTTAGCTAAAGATTACAACTTTAATTATAGCTCTAAAAAAGAAAAAGAGGTGTCGGTTTTAAATAACTTTCGGTTTTTTGGCACTAAACATATCAATCATATTTATAACAAATTATCACATAAAGATGGTGCTATTTACTTATTTGATATTGAGTTTTCTGAAGGCGAATTTATCGCCAAAGAAGTCATTCGCTCAACCATGCTTCACATAGAATTAAACCATAATATTCCAGAATTCACTTTAGATAGAGAGGGCTTTTTAGAAAAAGTGTCGGCATTTGCTGGCTTTAAAGATATTGATATTGAAAACCACGACGATTTCTCTGATCGCTTTTATTTACAAGGTGATAATGAAATGGAAATTAGTAAATTCTTTAATGATGATGTGACTCATTTTTTCGAAAGCAACCCATACTATCATGTAGAATCTAAAGGTAATACTTTGCTTATTTTTGGAAAAGAACGATTAGCAAGCTTAAAAGAAATTAAAGCCTTATTCGATTTTGGAAAACGCCTTAAAGAAGTTATTGTGCCTAAATAATTTTATTTCATCAAACTTAACTTTCACTTACCAAATACCTGCTATGGGTTTTCTTAATATATTCTTAACCTTCTCAATGATTTGCAATAGATTGCTTAATTTTACATCCCTATGAAATTATATCCCATAAATGCTGGAAATTTTAAATTAGATGGCGGTGCCATGTTTGGTGTTGTACCAAAATCGTTATGGCAACGTACTAACCCTGCCAACGCCAATAATATGATAGATATTGCCGCACGTTGTTTGCTTATTGAGGATGGAAATCGCCTTATTTTAATAGATAATGGTATGGGCGATAAACAGTCTAGCAAATTTTTTGGTTATTACCACCCTTGGGGAAACCACACTTTAGAAAACTCGCTTAAACAACACGGTTTTCATAAAGATGATATTACCGATGTGTTTATGACGCACCTTCATTTTGACCATTGCGGAGGAAGCATTACATGGAACAACGACAAAACAGGTTATGAAACCGCTTTTAAAAATGCCCACTTTTGGAGTAATAAAAACCATTGGCAATGGGCAACTCAACCCAACAGGCGCGAAAAAGCATCCTTTTTAAAAGAAAATATTTTGCCTATGGAAGAAAGCGGCCAATTAAAATTTACGGCACTTCCTGAAACCGATTTACTAAAAAATTCCGCACTTGGGTTCGATATTTTTTTTGCCAACGGACACACCGAAAAGCAAATGATTCCTATGATTAATTACAAAGGAAAAACCATTTGTTTTATGGCAGATTTGCTACCCACAGTTGGTCATTTACCTATTCCTTATGTAATGGGTTACGATACCAGACCACTTTTAACTTTAGATGAGAAAGAAAAATTTCTTAACCTTGCAGCTGATAATAATTATTACTTGTTCTTAGAACATGATGCTCATAACGAAATTATTACTGTAAAGCATACTGACAAAGGAGTGCGATTAGCAAGTATTTTATCAACAAATGATATATTTAATTAACATAATTTAGAAAAAAAATGAACTTAACAAAATCATTAATACTATCAGCCTTTACAGCTTCAATACTATATAGCTGTGGCAGTACTGCAAGTATCATATCAACTCCGGTTGAAAACATAGACACTGTTCCTTTAAAAGTTTCAGAGTTAACAGAAGCTGAAAAACAAAATTGGGGACACTTAGATTTGATAAAAGATACCATTCCTGGAATGAGTGTAGATAAAGCTTATGCTGAAATTATTAAGAATAAAAAAGGTAAATCTGTAATTGTAGCTGTAATCGATTCTGGAATTGATATTGACCATGAAGACTTAGACGATGTTATTTGGACTAATAGAAAAGAAATTCCTAACAACGGAAAAGATGATGATAAAAACGGATATGTTGATGATATTCATGGGTGGAATTTTTTAGGAGACGCTTACGATGAGCAATTAGAATATGTGCGTTTAGTCGCAAGTGGAAACACAAGTGATGCTAGATATGCTGAAGCTAAAGCAGAACTGGATAAAGAATATCAAAAATACTTAGGTTATAAAACAAACTACGAGCAAACACTACAACAAGTAAAAGCTGCTGATGAAGGACTTAAAAAATATTTAAAAAAAACAGACTACACAAAAGCAGATGTTAATGCTATTAAAACTGAAGACAAAACACTCCAACAATATGTTTCTATTGCAAAATATGCATATAGCTTAGACATGGAATCTGTTGCAGATTTTGTAAAAGAGTTAGATAATGGCTTAGTAGGTATAAATGAACGATTAAATTTTCATTTTAACAAAGACTTTAAAGGACGTAAAACGGGAGATGACCCAGACGATATAAACGACAAACCAGGTTACGGAAATGGTAATGTAAAGCCCGTTAAAAAAACGGAAAGCCACGGCACACATGTCGCTGGTATTATTGCTGCAGAAAGAAATAACGGCAAAGGCGCAAACGGTGTAGCAAACAACGTAAAAATTATGAGTATTCGTGCGGTACCTAATGGGGATGAATACGATAAAGATATTGCTTTAGCAATTCGTTATGCTGTTGATAATGGTGCATCAATAATTAACGGAAGCTTTGGTAAATACTATTCACCTCATAGCGATTGGGTGCGCGATGCTATTGCTTATGCTGGTAAAAATGATGTGTTATTTGTTAATGCAGCTGGAAATGAAGGTTTAAATTTAGATAATAAAAATGTATATCCTAATGATGCTGTTGGTATAGGTCCAGAAGTTTCAGATACTTTTATAACGGTTGGTGCTTTAGAACCTAAATATGGTTCTGGAATGATAGCCGGATTTTCTAACTACGGAAAAATAAATGTTGATGTATTTGCGCCTGGAGCAAAAATATATTCTACTACACCAAAAAATGAATACGATACTAAAGGAGGCACATCTATGGCTGCTCCTGGAGTTGCAGGAGTTGCGGCTTTAATTCGTTCGTATTATCCAAAATTAAGTGCCGCACAAGTAAAACAAATTCTTATGGATTCTGGTCTTGCTGTTAAAACTAAAGTTATTGTTGGTGGAGACACTAATAATATAAAACCTTTTTCAGATTTAGTAAAATCTTCAAAGATGGTTAACGCTTACAATGCATTAATTATGGCATCAAAAATGTAAGCATTAATAAAAAAGAGACTCATTAATAGTCTCTTTTTTATTAATATTTACTTCAAATTAAAAATGTTATTCAGCTAAAATAATATATTCATGAAAAGATTAATGATTCCTTTTTTAAGTTTTCTACTAATACTCTCTTGTAATAGCCAAAAAGATATTGTTATTGCTCGAACACCAACTACACCTGCGTCTCCATCAACTCAACAACCTGGATATTGGCAACAACATGTAGACTACAAAATGGAAATTGATATGGATGTAAACACCTATCAATATAAAGGAAAACAACAACTGGTATATACTAATAATTCACCCGATGTATTAAATCGTGTGTATTATCATTTATATTTTAATGCCTTTCAACCTGGTAGCGAAATGGATGTGAGGTCTAGAACTATTGCAGATCCAGATTCTAGAGTTGGTGATAGAATTAGTAAGTTAAAGTCTAACGAAATTGGCTATATAAAAGTCAATTCTTTAAAACAAAATGGTGTTACTATAAAACATGAAACTGTTGGTACAGTATTAGAAGTAGATTTAGCAAAACCTATTCAACCAGGAGAGCGTGTAACATTTGATATGCTTTTTGATGCTCAAGTTCCTGTTCAAATTCGTCGTTCTGGTAGAAATAATAAGGAAGGTGTAGCTCTTTCGATGGTACAATGGTACCCAAAATTAGCAGAATATGATTTTGAAGGTTGGCATGCCGACCCTTACATAGGGAGAGAGTTTCATGGTGTTTGGGGAGATTTTGATGTAAAGCTAAATATTGATGTAAATTATGTAGTTGGTGGTACAGGATACCTTCAAAATAAAAATGCTACTGTTTCAGGAGGTAAAAAAATGTGGCATTTTAATGCACCTAACGTTCATGATTTTGCTTGGGCAGCAGATCCTGATTATATTCACGATACCATGCAAGTTCCAAATGGTCCAATACTCAATTTTTACTACAAGAGTACTTTAAGTAACGAGCAAAAAGAAAGCTGGAAAAAGCTACAACCAAAAACGGTAGAGCTTATGCAATACTTTAGCGAACATATTGGTAAATACCCTTACAAACAATACTCTGTAATTCAAGGTGGAGATGGTGGTATGGAGTATGCTATGAGTACTTTAATAACAGGAAAAAGAAGTTTTGGAAGTTTAGTAGGCGTTACAGCACACGAACTAGCACATACTTGGTTTCAGTTTTTATTAGCAACAAACGAAGCTAAACACGAATGGATGGACGAAGGTTTTACTACATACATTAGTAACCATGCTATGGATTATATTTTAAATCAAGGTAAAAGAAATCCTCTCAAAAATGCCTATACAAGCTATATACGTTTAGCTAAATCTGGCTTAGAACAACCTCTTACCACTCATGCAGATAGGTATCAATTAAATAGCGTATACGGAACTTTAGCCTATAGCAAAGGTGCTGTGTTTTTAGCTCAATTAGGCTACGTAATTGGTGAAGAAAACTTAAGAGAAACCATTAAAAAATATTTTAGCGATTTTGCTTTTAATCATCCTAAACCACTGGATATTATAAGAACAGCTGAAAAAATAACTGGTTTAGAACTCGATTGGTATTTAATCGATTTTGCTCAAACTACAAACACTATTGATTATGGTATTAAATCTATTGAAGAAAGTACTATTACTTTAGAGCGTATTGGTTTAATGCCAATGCCTATAGATTTAACAGTAACATATACTGATGGTAGTACAGAGGATTTTTACATTCCACTACAAATGATGCGTGGTGAAAAACCAACTAACGCAACTATAATAAAAGATTGGGCTTGGGCATATCCTACTTATACTTTTAAAACCTCAAAAGCGATAAAATCTGTTCAAATAGATCCTCAAGAAAAGATGGCAGATATTGATAAAAGCAATAATAATAATAGGTAAGTTTATTATACTTTAAATTACTAAACCACTTTATAAAAATAGACTGGTTTTTTTGTAGCTACAAATAATACAATACTTAATTTTGTGAGAAAAATTGTCGAACTTCGTTTAACATTAGATATAAAATATTAAAACGATTTCATATCAAGTCGTTGTAAGTAATTTGAACAAAACAAGAAACTATTTAGTTTACTACAAATGATTAAAAATAAATAATACAAATTTAAAACAAAAACTATGAAAAAAATATTACCCTTACTTTTGTTATTATTCTCTATTATTAGCTATGCTTCAGAAATAAATGGAAGTGCATTTTTAGACAATAGTTCTGACCACAGCGGTATTTTGATAAAATTCAATCCGGTTTCACCAACTGCGGTCTATGTAGAAGGTACTTCTGATTCGAATGGATTATATAGCATAACTGTAATTAATGGTGTTTATAACATAAGCTATGAAAAAACAGGTTATCAAACTTATACATTAACTGACCAATTAATTAGTGCTGATATTACTTTAACTAATGTCACTTTAAATTTAGGAACAGTTGTTAATGTATCTGGAAATGTTTCAGGAAATTGGACAAATACTAATACTTATATTGTAAATGGAGATATAACCATACCAACAGGGCAAACTCTTAATATAGAAAAAGGGACTCAAATAAAATTTGACGGATACTATTCTTTAATTGTTAATGGTACTCTAAAGGCTATTGGTGATGAAAACAATATCATTAACTTCTCTTCAAACAAAACAAACCCAACAAATAAGGATTGGAATCAAATACGCATAAACTCTTCTTCTATTTCATCGGAAATAAATTATTGTCTCATAGATTATGGACATAAAGCAGACTATGGTGATACTGGCTTAATAAATATAGGTGGAGAAGTCGTTATTTTAAATTCTAAGATAAGAAACTCTGAAGGAACTGGAATAAAAATAGCTCTTAGCTATGCTGGAGATGTTTTAATTGATAATTGTGAGATTAGTAATTGTGACTATGGCATATATAATAGTGGAATCGGAAATATACTTATAACAAATAATAAAATTTTTGATTTGAGTCTTATTGGTATTTATGAAAATATTTATGACTCTCAAACTATTATTAAAAATAACATTGTACATAACTGCTCTTATAGTGGTGTAACTTCTCATACAGAGATTAAAATTGAAAGAAATATTTTATATAATAATGGCTATAATAATCCTCATGGCGCTGGTATTTTTGTGGGTGGTGGAACTCCAATCATATCAAACAACACTGTGTTTTCTAACCGAAATGGTATTGGTATATATGATAACGATTTTCATAACCCAGAACCAATTATAAATTCAAATATCATTATAAATAATAGTGAATACGGGATTTATTCTCAAGGATTGCCTAAACCATCTTTAGTAGCTTACAACCTTATTTATAATAATACTAATGGAGTTGGAAACAATTTACCTTCAGGTGTTGGAACCGTTATTACAACCAATTCAAATGGAACTGGCTCTGATGCCTATTACAATATATTCTCTTCTCCTGAATTAATTTCAACTAACCCTAGTAATTCAAGTTTTTGTGAATTAAACTCTAATTCTGATGCTATAAATGCAGGAGACCCAAATCTTACAAATAATTATAACTCTACAATAATTGATATAGGAGCAAAAGAAAGTTCGGTAACATTATCTATAAATAAATTTTCAAATAATGATTTTACAATCTTTCCTAACCCAGTAATAAATCAAGTTAAAATTCAAGCGAAAGACAATCAATCATTTAATAAAATCTTGATTTATAACATAAATGGACAACTTCTAAAAGAATATAAATTAGAAAATTCAAGTAACAACTATACGATAGAAAATTTGAACGATTTAACCTCTGGAATTTATATTATGAAAATTTTTAATAATCTTAAAAAAAATCAAAAAATGAAATTATTGAAAAAATAAAAACTACTTACAACAATGTATAAGAATAATTGTGGTTAAGTGCATAATCAAAGGTAGTTGCGTATTTACTATGTATGATTTTCATGCGGAAAATCCTCGCATATAAACCCACAACTATTCTTATACGTAATCGTTAAACGAACAATTCAAAACTCACCTATACCACACTTCTTTTCTATAAGTACTCGTTTTTGCTTCTTTTTCTCGACTAAACAATCTTAAATGCGTTGCATCTACTTGTTTGTTTCTATAACCCAATAAATGGAATATAGGTTTTGCTAAATATTTAGCTGTTTTAAGATTAACTATTAAAGCACCTTTGGTATTATTTATCCAAGAAACTCCAGGGAGAAAAACTAAGAGTTCATCAAAATGAATGCGTCGTAATAATGCTGATAATTTTAGATAAAAAGGGTTTATCGTTTTTATAATAAAAAAACCATCATCTCCTTTAGATTGGTATAAAGGCATAAAAATTTTAGCGTTATACTTTGATGTAATTTCTTTGTTATTGCTATATGCTATGGGTATTCCTTTTTTTATATTCTGAAAACTTTTAAATCCGTTAAGCATTTTAAAATCTTCATTAGTTTTAATTTTATATTGATACACAACCTCAAAAACATCTTTTATTTGTTCTGCTTCATTTTTTAAAGTATTATAATGTTGTTCAAAATTTAAAACAGTTTCTTTATTTAAAACACCTGTATAAGTTAGTGTTAAAAAAGCAAATGCAATACAATTGGTTATAGATGTTTCCATATCGTGTTGTCCTGCTTCAAAACCTAAGGATACGTATCCTAACTGATTAATATAGCTTAGCAATGGGCCTTCTAAAAATTCTTCAATACCTAAAACAATAGGAACAGGAAATAGCTTTGAAAATTTTCGATTAATTAAAGCATCGTTTATAGTTATAAAAGGCAATGAAATACTTGAGGTGGTGTGAAAATCTATAAAATAAAATGGTCCGTTTTCTCTTTTTAAAATATCTTGCAACACATTAAATAGCTGTAAAGCTTCCTGCTCTTCGTTATTCAATATAACTTTGTTGCCAATAGTTTGAATTTGAGAGGATGTCCAAAGCCGATTTAAATCTTCATCTATAAAACGTTGGTGTGTTTTAAGTGCATTTATATTTCCAGAAATACCATAAACTGCTCCTTTTACATTTTTGGCTTTAATATGTTTTAAAACATGCCGTAAAGCATTTACTCCTGCTTTTTCGTTACCGTGTATTCCAGCAAAAAGCACAACAGTTGCTCCTTTAGTATCGCCTTTAATTTTACCAATTATTCTATCGATAGCCGCAGGGTTTTCAAGTATTTTACTATCATTTTCAATCATTTATCAAAATCATTTCGTGTAATTAAACCATTTAGTTTGCCATATCTAATAACAGGTAAACAACTTATTTTATGCTTTTCTATTAATTTTTTTGCAACTTTAACAGATTCATTTTCAGTAATTGTTATCATGTTTGTATTCATTATTTTTTTTACTGAATCGTGTTGTTCTTCTATGTTATCTATATAGTTTTTAACGTCTGCCCATGAAATGAGTCCGATAATTTCTCTATCTCTATTAATTACTGGCATATGATGAATGTTTTTCCATTTCATAATATTAAAAACCAACTCTACGCTATCATCTTTATCAACCGAAAAAATATCAGTACTCATAATATGTTTAACGGTTCTATGGTCAATAAATAACGATTGGTTATCTGCTTTTATCATACCCCAAGTAGACACCGGATACCCTTTTTCTTGTTTCTCGTACAATTTTGCAGTTAACATTTGCATAGACTCAAACCTGTTATGTTTAGTCTTTAAACACCTATAATTTCTTGTTAACCATTCTGCACCATTATGGCTTTGAATTCTGTTTTCAATAATATTCAAATAATACTCAACATCCTTTGGAGAGATACCCATGCTATAAAGCCCTTTGTATGCCATTGGTAATAAATGGTTTGTAATTAAATCGAAACTAGAAATGTACTTACCATTCCAATAAAATTGAGCTGCCATTCCGTAGCGAGCCGCATTAAAAAAGTTTGTTTTTACATCTTTAAAATCCCATTTTTTATGAATATCTTTATACTGCTTAGCTTGTCCAAGCATGACTCCTACCCAAAACACCATATTAGCGATTTCGTCTCTTGTAGTTGGTCCAGAAGGGATGTAACGGTTTTCAATACGTAAATGTGGTTTACCGTTATTGGTGCCATAGCATACCCTATTCCATGGGTAAACCGTACCGTTATGTAGCCTTAAGGCACTTAATTTTGGGGTTTCGTTGTTCTCTACCATTTCTACACTATCTCGCATAAATTTAGTGGTAATAAAACTTCTGAAGCGCGAAATATTATCTCTAAAAATATCGGTTATAGATCCTGTTTGCCAATCGTTACCAAAACTAACTCGTGATTGTTTTTCGTTTAACAAAAAGGAATTTGCGCGTGTATCTACACTTTGTGTAAAAAGTGCTATTCTAGTTTCGCTCCATAATTCTTTACCAAATAATAGAGGTGAATTAGCACATACACTTAAAATAGGTCCAGATATAGCTTGAGCCCAATTGTAGGTTTCTATAAAAGTGTTTGGATTCACTTGTAAATGCATTTGAAAGCTGGTATTACAACCTTCTAACATGACTGAATCGTGTAGTAGGTTTAGCTCGTCTGTTCCTTTTATATGGATACTAAAATCTTGTTTTCTTGTTTCTTTTACGGCATCATTTAATACGGCATAACGCTTAATAGGCGTCATTTTATCTTCAGTAATACTATCTAAAGTAAAGGATGGCAAAATACCGGTTAAAACAATTTTGGTGTTTTTTTTATCAGTTACATCTTTAGCTTTTTTAAGTAAATTATTAAGTTGTTTGTGTAGTTCAGAAAAGCATGCTCCTTTAAGTTCTAAAGGATCTAAATTTAATTCGAGGTTGTAATTACCTATTTCGGTAGTAAAATGGTCGTCATTAATGGTTTTTAAAACATCTAAGGCATTGTTATTGGGTAAAAAGTATTTGTTTACTAAACAAAACTCCTGTTCTGCCCCAATACGAATAGGAGACTCTTCAATCATGCCTTTATCAATCATCATTTCAAGAGCTTCTATATCGTTTATTAAATGATGAATGTAATGCGCTTTCTCTTTTTTGTTTTTTAATTTTTTAATATTCAAATCTCCCATGACCTTTAAATTAATTAAAACAAATTGAAAGGATTAAATTACGGTACACCACTTTAATAAAGAATGATTTTTATCATGTGAGGAAATCACAACCAACGTGTTAATTCTTATTCTTATTTTTGCAAGTATATTGGTAAATTTATGGCAGCCTCATATCCGAAAAAAGAAAAACTTAAAAGCAAAAAATTGATAGACCAAATGTTTACAGAAGGACAATCGATTTCTGCATTTCCATTACGACTGGTATATTTTCAAACTACTTTTGATAATAATGTTGTTGCTAAAACTGGTGTTTCGGTAAGTAAACGCAATTTTAAAACAGCTGTTGACAGAAACCGGATAAAGCGTTTATTAAGAGAATCTTACAGACTTAATAAAGCTGATTTTTTTAACAATTTAACAACACAACATGCGTTTATGATTTTGTACATTGGCAAAGATAAACCCAAATTTGCCCAAGTTGAAACCAAAATGAAACACTTATTTGAAAAGTTTTTGGATAAGATTTCTGAATAAAAAAAGCCCACAAAATGAAAAATCTCCTAAAAAAGAAAATACTAATTCCTGTTTTAGCACTTACCATTCTTTTTACTGGTTCTGCTTTTAAAAATGATTTTTTCGAAATAGCCAAGCAAATTGAAATCTTTACCACCTTGTTTAAAGAACTCAACATGAATTATGTTGATGAAACCAATCCAGGTGATTTAATGGATACCGCCATAAAAAGCATGCTAGCAGATTTAGATCCATACACTAACTTTTTAAACGAACAAGATGTTGAAGCAGCTAGAATTAATAACACAGGTGATTACATTGGCATTGGTGCAAAAGTTAGAACACTAAAAGATAAACTGGTAATTGTTGAACCTTATAAAAATTATCCTGCCGATAAAGCGGGATTAAAAGCCGGAGACGAAATTATAAAAGTTGGAAATACTAGTGTTAAAAACTATAACGATGATGCTGGTAATTTACTAAAAGGAGCTCCAGGAACTTCTGTTGAAGTGACTTACAAACGCCAAAATCAAACAAAAACTGCAACCATAAAAAGAGCGGAAGTTGAAATTGATGCAGTGCCACATTTTTCTATGGTTAACGATAAAACAGGTTATATAGTTTTGTCGCAGTTTAATAATAAAGCAGCATCTCAAACAAACTATGCGCTTAGAGATTTAAAAGCTCAAGGTGCTAAACGTATTATTTTAGATTTACGCGGAAACCCTGGTGGTTTGCTTAACGAAGCCATTAAAATTGTAAATTTATTTGTACCAAAAGGGCAATTGGTAGTGACTACAAAATCTAAAGTAAAAAAATATAACCGAACGTATTACACGCAAAAAGAACCTATTGATATCGAAATTCCGTTAGTGGTTTTAATAGATGGAGGTAGTGCTTCGGCTAGCGAAATTGTTTCTGGTGCG
Source organism: uncultured Wocania sp. (assembly GCF_964021735.1). Classification (NCBI taxonomy): domain Bacteria; kingdom Pseudomonadati; phylum Bacteroidota; class Flavobacteriia; order Flavobacteriales; family Flavobacteriaceae; genus Wocania; species uncultured Wocania sp. Next base: position 39,763 of record NZ_CAXIBN010000007.1, read on the forward strand.
TTGCAAGATTTAGATCGTGCAGTTATTGTGGGTTCCAGAAGCTTTGGAAAAGGCTTAGTACAACGCCCTAAACTACTAACTTATGGTACTCAGGTAAAAATAACTATTTCAAGATATTACACACCTTCTGGTAGATGTATTCAATCTTTAGATTATTGGAATAGAGATGAAAAAGGAGAAGCAGTTAAAGTAAAACAAGAAAATTATAACGAATATAAAACTAAAAACGGACGTCAAGTTTTTGATGGCGGAGGCGTTTTACCTGATGAAAATTTAGGAGCTTCAAAAAACTCTGCAGTTATAAACGCTATAGCAAACGATAATTTAATATTTAATTTTGCTACCGATTTTTATTATAACAATCAAATTACAGATATTGTTAATTTTAAATTATCTGCCCGAGATTTTTCTAACTTTAAAAACTACTTAAAAGCTAATAATTTTTCTTTTGAAACTAATACTGAAAAAGCCCTTGCAAAAGCTTTTGAGGCTGCTAAAAAAGAAGAACTGAGTGATGATATTAATAATGATTATAATACGCTAATCTCTAACTTAAATATTTCAAAAACAAAAGCTATAGATGAAAATAAAGAGTATTTATTAACGCTTTTAACCGAAGAAATAGTTAAAAGATATGTTTATAGAGAAGGTTTGTATGACTATTATAAAATTAACGACCCTAAAATAAAGAAAGCTACAGAAATACTAAATAGTCCATCAGCTTATTTAAATTACTTAAGATAAAACTTATTTTAAGCATTAGATTCTCTTTTTTA
>NZ_CAXIBN010000008.1:0-35182 GCF_964021735.1 uncultured Wocania sp.
GATAGAAATAATAATGTTTTTACTTATAGTATTTAGGCTTTGATTTCTTTCATTAAATCATCATAAGTATAAAAAGATTTATCTTCTTCATTTTTATGATATAACACACTTACTCGAATGGCTTTCAACCCTGTTACTGCTTGTAAGTCTTGTAGTTCAACTATTTCAACATCGGTATCTAAATAGTTTTTAGACTGCAAAAATTTAATATATCTTAAATATTCGCGCTCGTCTTGTTTTTGCGAGTACACAATGCTTATTTTTCCCTTTTGAGTAACACGCTCTTTAGTGCCTTTAATATATGCCTTATCAACTCGCTTTTTAACAATTTCGTAGCGTGCATTATATGTGCCATCTACGTCAAATTGTTTTTCATCCATTCTAAAACTAATTGATAGTGGTTGATTAAACACTAAAACCATTGATGCTACATCTAGTGCCACAGAAAAATTAGATTGCATTTGGTAGTATGTATTCTCCATTTCGCACATAACCTGTAATTGCCACAAACGTAAATTGTATAAATAAATAGGATTAAAACTTTCTTCTTTAGTAATAGATTCTCCTATGTACATATTATGCTCTACACCATCGGTTTTAAAACGCTCAAAATAATGTGGGTACATAGCTTGTGCTTCTTCTTGTTTTTTATCTAAAAGCGATGCCATTTCTTTATTAATTAATGCAATAGTATCATCATAATCTTTTCTATGATGATAGAGTAGATTAACTTTATCGTTAATACTATTAAAATAAGCATCTATCTGCTCTTTCAACTCATCGATAGTATATAAATGCTTTAAAATAGCATTAACTTCTTGATTAAAAAATTCAGAAATTTGCTGTTCGCTATCCACTTGAAAATGCTTGTTTAAGCCCTCTAAATAATCATTTATTTGATATACATATTGCTCATATATTGGTAATGTTTCTATTTTTGAGGCATTCTTAAAAATGTTTTTTACAGCATTTAGCTGCAAGGTTAAATCTTTTTTTGTAGCTTGATTTCTAGCTTCAGAAGAGCCTTTAATATCAATTTGCCCATAAAGCGGGTAAATATTATCAAAGGCTATTTTTTTAAAAACAGCTTGTTCTCCATTCATTTCTGCTTTAATAAAATCTTTTGCCTCTCTTGCAAATCGCCAATGCACACTCGGATGAATAGAAGTACACTCTTTTTGAATAATAGCTTCAATTAAATTTTCTTCATCATTTTTAGAACGCTCAACTGCAGATATAATGTAAGGCATAACATCAACCAATTTATTGGCATTTATACTGTTAAGCATTTGGACTTTATTTGATACTATTTCTAAAATTCCCATTAACCCATCATCATTTGCAATAGGTGCAAAAATAGCACTTTTTATACCCTGTTTATGTAAGCTTGTAATGTGTGGAGCGCATCCTTTAGTTTTTTCAAACATTCCATCTACATCAGATACCGAGAAATATTTTTTTTCTTTTAATAATCTATCATACGACCAACTACACAGAGCATCAGTACATTTTTCCTTTTCATAATTTCTAAGAAGATAGCTTTTCATACCTGCGCCATAGACACGCTCAAAAACGCCCTCTTCTTTATTATATATTGAAAATCCAACTTTAAGATCGTTAATACCAAAAAGAGATCTGAAAATTTCGTGAAATCCTGCCATGAAATTTTCATCTTTTCGTTTGTCATCAGCTATAAGACTTGACTTAACATTAGATATAGATTGGTCATCTGTAACATCAAAAATGTTTGAAATTACAAACCCTTTAAACGTGTAACTATTTGGTGGAAATTTTTCTTTCCAAAGAGCAATATTTTCAAAATTATCTAATAATTCATCATAATCTTTTTGCGTTATTTTTGGCGCATTTTTATTGGGAACAATTTCAGTAAAATCGGCATTATATAATATTTTATAAAAATGTTTAATACCATTTGCATCAGGTATTTCGTAATAAAATGGGCGCTTAAAATTTAAATTATACCCGTAGCAAAAATTTAAAATGATGGTACAAGCAATTATATAAGTATCATCTTTAGGCATGTTTTTAATTTCTAATTCGAAATCTTTACCTGCTGTTTTAATTATACTTTTAAATCGTTCTGAAGCATTAAAAATTAAATTATGAAAGGGTATTGATGCTGTTTTTATTTCATTTTTAGTTAAAACTGAACTAAACGAATCTTGTAGAATTGTACTAATTTCTTTTTCTCTTTTCTTTAATATAGAAGCGTCGCTAAAACCGTCTCTTAATTCTGGAAACACGCTAGCTGTTTTTAGTATACGCTTAGCTTTAGCTGCAGTAAATTCGTCACTACTCTTTGCTAATGTCTCATAGTGCTGTAGCAACTTATTGAAACTCACTTTTAGTTTAAAAGGCGATTCTATATTTTCGTTAATATCCATGATATTGATTTTCTTATAAAACAAAATTACAAATTATTGCGTTAGTCGTTTTTAAATAGACTTTCTAACACATAAAATGTTACAAACTTATTGTTTAATATTTAGGGTTTTTAAATTAAAAAGGCTCCACGTTTTCATGGAGCCTTTACTACTTAAAATATAAGAAACCTGCAACAATCATCAAAATATTAAGTTTTACTAAGGTTTCTTATTTACTAACATGTAAAACTTAAACACTAATAACCAACCAGTGTTTTTTTAAAGCGAACTAATATTAATATTGTTAACAATACAACCATAACAGTGGTTGTAAGGATCCCTAAGGGGAAATAAAATCTGAAATTTCCCATCAGTTTTATATTATTTACGATGGTATTTTATTAAAATTTGGTATATGTGTTTTTTTAAAGTATTGAACTCCTTAACAAGCTGGATATATTGCGCTCTTTTATTTTCATGAATATTGGCTCTTAATGCATTGTACTCTGTTTTTCCGTATTCGTATTCATTTTTTAATGCTTGGTCGTACTTGCAAAATGTTGCCATAATCAAAACATTTTTTCGGCGTAACCCTTGAATTGAACTTGAAATAGAACCTTTTTTAACAAGTTGTTTTTCAATAATATTAAAGTAATTCAATTCGTCATTAAGCTCCTCTAAGGCGCTTATCCAAAGATTTAACTCGTTTAAATCTTTTTTGATGCATAACTGCCTTTGAGTCTCTATTTTTTGTGATAAGGTTGAATTCAATAAAAAATAATTAATACTTTTTGGCAAGCGTAAACGTACCCTGTACCTTGTTAAAAAATTCGTTTTTCAATTTTCTGTATGCCTCTATATGTTGCAAATATATTCTTCTGTAACCCTCGTGCTCTGTAATGTAAACCATATCACATTGCGTGTCTTCGCACTCTATAATGTCCGTTCGGGAAATCGCATGCCTATTTAATGCGGCAAGTAAGGCTTCGTTTTCAACTTCTTTTATTTGAAGACTTTTTTGCACATTATCTTCCTTTAGTTTCAAGCTTAAATTTGTGTTGCACAAGTTTAATAGATTGGTTATTTCCTTTTTTATGTATTTTAAATGGCTCATCCAATTGTCCAGCTCTATCGTGTTGATTTTATGCGTAACATCTACATCTGAATCATTAAAGAATATTTGAGTATTTTGATTTTGCATGACTGTTAATTTTATACCACTAAATCCATTCCACTGAAAGTTTCTTCTTGACTCACATCGGCAATCTTTAGTTGTTGTTTACCTGCCGGAAGTTCCCAAAGAATGGCATCGTCTTTAGCATACCCAAAAAGGGCCGACCCCATTGGTGTAAGTATTGAAATTTTGTTCTGCTTCATATCCTTCTCCATAGGTATCACAACTTGTAGGTTTTTTTCCCAGCCTTTATCTGATACTACCGTAACTTTTGAGTTAAACCGAACAACATCATCGGGCATTTCATTTTCATCCAATATGTGAGCAGTTTTAAGTTGCTCAGTTAATTCTTGTAACGATTTTTGGGTGTTAAAATCCCCAACATATCCCGATATATTAAGTATGCGTTTTAAATACACATACTCTTTCTTTTCCAATATTAAACTTCCGTACTTCATAGTGTGAATTTTTAAATGTTTTATATTATTATTATTATGGAAAAATCCCTCTTTCAATATAAGCTCTTTCTATGCGCTGAATGGCAATACAATAAGCAGCTGTACGCATATCTAGGCCTTCTCGTTGCGAATATTCATAAACCTTATTAAAAGATTCTCTTAACTTCTTTTCGAGCTTAACCATGACTTCATCCAGTTGCCAAAGCTCTCCATTTCGGTTTTGTAGCCACTCAAAATAGCTTCCAACTACACCTCCAGAATTACATAAGATGTCTGGAATAATAGCAATACCTCTTTCTAAAAGAGTTTTTTCTCCATCAACATTTGTTGGTCCGTTAGCGCCTTCAGCAACTAAACTTGCTTTAATTTGTGAAGCTTTTTTAACTGTTATTTGGTTGCCTAAAGCTGCTGGAATACATATATCACACTCAGTTGCAAAAAACTTGTCTTTCTCTAAATTTTTAGCATTTGGAAAATCTACAACACTCCCTTTATTTGCCTTTGTATAGTTAAACAAATCTTCAACTACAATTCCTTTTTGATTTTCAATACTACCAAAAGCATCTTGAACAGCTACTAATTTTCCACCTTCTTTCTCTAAGAAGTACGCTGCCCAATAACCTACATTACCAAAGCCTTGAACAATAAATTTCTTGCCTTTTAAATTGATATTGTTTTTCTCTGCCCAAATTTTAATTGACAAGTAAACACCATAACCTGTTGCTCTATCGCGACCTTCAAGACCTCCACTACCAGCTGGTTTTCCAGTAACTACGTGTTGGTTTGCAGTGCGTTCTGCCGGTGGACGTGTACTCATATACGTATCTGCCATCCACGCCATAGTTTGGCTGTTGGTATTTACATCTGGAGCTGGAATATCGTGTTCAGGACCAATGTTATCTGCTAGGGCAAACGTGAAACGTCTTGTAATGCGCTCCAATTCACCTTGTGAGTATTTTGAAGGATCTAATTGTATGCCTCCTTTACCTCCACCGTAAGGCAAACCAGCCAATGAAGTTTTCCAGGTCATCCACATTGCCAATGCTCTTGCCGCATCAATATCTACAGTAGAATGGTAACGTAAACCGCCTTTATAAGGACCTAATGCATTATTATGTTGCACTCTATAGCCTCTAAATATTTCTACGTCACCATTATCCATTTTTACAGGAAAATTGACAATGATTTCATTATTGGTAATGCTCAATATTTTTCTAATGTTCGGATGTAATTTAATTTGGTCAGCAGCACTATTGAATTGCTCCATTACATTGGCCATCATACCTTTTGCTGGGACTTTTTCTGAATTCTTCTTTATTTCTGCTGTTAATATCTCCATTTAATAGTATATTTTTAATTATAATTCATTTTTACTATATCTCCCTTTATTTGAAAATCTGTAAGGGCTCGTTCTGATAGTATCAAATATTAGTTTACCTTTTGTTGTTCTTCGGTTTGTTAATCCGCTTAAATTCATAATATGTTTCTTTTATAATTACACCAATACTAAATGAGTTTCCTTAATTTTATATTGTGTTCTTATTGGTGCTATCTATTTTTAAATTGGTTATCTGAAATATCTATTCGAAATCGATCTTTCGCGATATTTATCCATGATGTATTGATGTCTCATAGTTTTTATGCAAGACATTTTAGTTTTTAAAAGTTTTTCCTTTATTGCTGATATTATTGTCTTAAAAATCATAATCTGTAGTATTTAATAATTAAACTAATTGCAAGAATTCTTTTTTGTGTTGCTTTGGTTTTTTCATTGTCTCAGAATTACATTTGTTTGGTATATCTTCGTCAAACTCGCTACAAGACCAAACTTTGTCTTTTTGTGTCGTTAACACACAATTATTGCGATGTATGCAACTCGGACAAATATTAAAGTGATTCATATTTTTAATGTACTAATGTTATACACTTACCATTAAGCAATGCATATGCCAAGACATTTTCAAAAATCAGAACAAAGCAACAAAACCTTTTATTAATAAGGGTTGAAGTGGCTTATTGTAAAAACTAAATATAATTAGGAGTGGTACAAAATTACCCAACTGGGTAAATAGTTATCAGTAAAAAAAGACTATTCAGAAAGTTTTTGACGGATGGTTTTTCTGTTAATTTGAAGAATTTCTGCAGCTTTGGTTTTATTGTTTCCAGTAGCTCGCAATACTTTTTCAATGTATTTTTTTTCGATTTCTTTAAGAGGCAATAGTTGGTCTTCGGAAAATTTCAAACTGTATTTTAAGTGTTCAGGCAACTGTGCTATATCTATAATCTTGTCACTCATAATTACAGCACTTTGAATAACATTTTCTAACTCACGTATGTTTCCAGGCCAACTGTATCGCTCTAAAACCTTTAACGCTTCAGGTGTGATTTTTACAAAGTGGTCCTTATACTCGATACCATATTTAAAAAGGAATTTATCGACCAATAATGATATATCGTCCTTTCGTTCACGCAATGGGGCAACTTCTATTTCTACCACAGTCAATCGATAAAACAAATCTTCTCTAAAGGTTTGTTTTTGTATCATATCTTGTAAATCACTATTGGTTGCTGCAATAATTCTAACATCAATTTTTTCCACTTTAGTTGCACCAACCTTAACCACTTCCTTTTCTTGAAGCACTCTCAATAATCGAGATTGTACAGCTAATGAAGCATTACCAATTTCATCTAAAAAAATTGTACCACCATTGGCGGCTTGAAAAAAACCATCTCTATTGGTTTCGGCTCCTGTAAAAGCACCTTTTACGTACCCAAATAATTCGGCTTCAAGCAAGTTTTCAGGAATACCTCCACAATTTACAACAATAAATGGCGCTCTTGCAAACTTGCCTTGATAATGTACTGCACGTGCCACCAACTCTTTACCAGTACCACTTTCACCTTTTATAAAAATAGTGGCTTTATTATTTTTAACGCGTTCAATGATTTGAATAACATCATTAATTTTTTCTGAGCTTCCTATAATTTCTCCATAGGAAGCGTTTTTTTTATTAAGCGGTTCTATTTCTTTATTGAAATTGTTTTTCGAGGATTTAAGCGATTTATCAATGGATACTTTTAATTCATCTTTTGTAAAGGGTTTTGTTAAATAGTCAACGACACCCGATTTAATAGCTGCTAAAGAATCCTGAACCGAAGGATAACCCGTTACTACCAATTTCGGTAATTTAGGATAATGTTCTGAAACGAATTTAATGAGCTCTGTGCCATCAATCTCAGGCATTTTTAAGTCGGTAATTAATAAATCTATTTGAGTATCTCGCAAAATGGTTACTGCTTCTTTTACCGAAATAGCTTTGTAGGTATGATAATTCCATGATTGTAAATGACGCTGTAAAAGTTCTAGTATGTTAACATCATCATCAACAATTAGTATATTTTCTTTGCGCAATTGCATAATTAAGACTTTGGTAATGTAACCGTAAATATAGCACCTTTATTTGGGTTATTTTTTGCCGTTATTGTGCCTTTGTGAGAAGCTACAATACCATGAACAACACTTAAGCCAAGTCCTGAACCATCACCTGTTGGTTTGGTTGTAAAAAAAGGCTGAAACACTTTTTCTAATGCTTCTGCTGTAAATCCATCACCTTCATCAGAAATTTTAAGAATCACATTAGTTTTGTTTTGTAGTGATTCAATAGTAACTAATCCATCTTTTGGAGAAAAATAAATGGCATTCATTAACAAATTAAAGATAATTTGTGTGAGCTGAATTGGGTCTGCTCGTAACCATAACGCTTCATCTTCAATCTTTACTATGTATTTTACCTGCTCTTTTCTAAATGTAGCATCCAGAAGATTGATAGCGTTTTTAATATTAGGTATGATATTAACACGCTTCATTTCCTGAGGCATTTCGCAAGCGAAAAACATAAGTTTTTTCACGACTTCTCTAGAAAATATGGTGTTTTTAATAATTTTATCTACATCGGTTAGTGCTTTTTTATTCTCTTCAAAATCTGCCTTTAACAACTCTGCAAAGCCTAAAATATTAGTCAAGGGTGTGTTTAGTTCGTGAGCAATTCCTGCAGTAATCTCACCTAAAATACTTAAACGGTCTGCACGCTCCATTTGCCTTTTCAGTGAGATTTCGTTTTTTTGAATTTCTATCCGTTCAAGCATATTTCCAACTTTTAAGGCTACATTGTTTAGTAATAGTTGTTCCTCTTTTAAAAAATCTTTCTTTTTGAATTCTGACGCATTTAATTGAGCTATTATTTTCCCTCTGATTTCATTAAAAATATTAATGTTTGAATGAATTGTTACTGTATTCTCTAAAAACTCACCTGTATTTGTTGAAATTTTATCATTAGTTATTGTAATACTTGTTTTATCAGGATATTGAAATGCTTTTTTTAAGCTTTTTGCAATCGCTTTTAGTGTATCTTCCAAAAGTTCGGCATTGGCATTTACGATTATAGATGACACTTCGTAAAGGCAAGTCAACTCTTTAATACGCTCTTGTAATTCTTGTTCAGTATTACTCATTATTTGGCGATTTATTTTCAACTTTGGATTTTACATCTTTCTTTATGACTATGGTTCTATAAGGGAAAGGGATTTCAATACCTTCTTTATCAAAACGCTTTTTAATACTTTCTAATACGTCTTATTTTAAGTTGAAAGCTATCACCGAAATCTTTTCCTCAAGTCCATGCTCTAATGGTCATTGATAAATCGTTTAGTTGTGTTACTGCTGTTTTTACTATAGACATTCCCTCCTGTAACTCCAACTCTGTTCGATTATCTATAATAAGTAGATGGTTTTCACATTCCTCTTGCATGATTTTTTTTTGCCAAGTCTATATCACTATCGTACGAAATCCCAATCTCAATACGTTCGCAAGTTTTGAGTTCTCCTATATCATAATTAATGAGTTTTTCTTTATTGATAATCGCGTTTGGAATCACGATCATTTTGTTTTCATAATTACGAATTACCGTATGGCGCAATGTAATATCGACAACCGTACCGATCATTGTATCTGTTACCTTAATGCGCTCACCAATCTTGAAAGGCTTAAATGCAATAATGAATAAACCTCCAATAATATTTGATAAAGCTTCTTGTGCTGCGAGTCCAGCAATAAGGGCCATGACTCCTGCTCTACCCAAAGCTGTTTGGGCAACCCCTTTAAGGGAAGGAAAAGCTAAAAGACATAGCATTATACCAGTAAAATAAATGACAACAAGGACAACGTATCTTAAAAACTTAAAACTGGTTGGGTCGTGTTCACTCTCAATCTTTTTTTGAATATCTATTTTAAACCACAAACTAGCAGATGTAGCAACAATGATTGTAATTGATATAACTATACCAATATAAAGTACCGTTTTAAAATTATCTATAATAACACCTTTATTATCATTTTCAACAAAAAGATAACTTAATGCTATGACAACTAAAATAATCCATAACGTGTTGAGTATACGTTTCAATAAATTAAGAGGTTTTAGCATCTCTCCAAAAAAATTTCTTTGTTTCTCTTTTGTAAGCCAATAACTCAAATAATTTGTCAAAAACCGTAAAACTAACATTGCAACGATGACAATTATACCGTAAATTATGTCTTGTCTATGTGTTTCAAAAAATTCTCTCATAACCAATTTACATTTTTTCAATTATTGAAAAAATATGTTTTATTTCAAGTCTCTATTTGGAATTGTTATACTGCTTCATTGAATCCATCCTCAAAATCATGTACCCAATAATAGCAGAAATTAGCGACCCTATAAGAATACCTATTTTAGCAGAATCTATATATTCTGGTTTTGTTGCAAATGCTAAACCAGCAATAAAAATAGCCATAGTAAATCCTACTCCTGCTAAAAAAGAAACACCTATGATTTTTTTAAAATTAATATCCATTGGAATGGTCACCAACTTCATTTTTTTTGCTAAAAAAATCACGAAAGGAATACCTATCCCTTTACCTAACACCAAACAAATAATAATATTAATTACTAAAGCCGTTTCTATTTGCATAGAGCTATCAATAAGCACTCCAGCGTTGGCAAGAGCAAATACTGGAATAATAAAATAAGCTACCCAACCATGTAAACTATGCTCTAAATGCTGTAGTGGCGATTGAAATTTATTTGTCCAATCTTCTAAAGCATCAATGTGCTCAATTTGTTCGTTTGAAAGAATTGGTTTTTTAGAAATAGACGCATTTTTAATATTATTAAATACCCCTTCTAAATTTTCTAAAAATGTTGATGTATTTATTTTTTGTCTAATAGGGACTGAGAATGCCAATAAAATTCCAGCTACAGTTGGGTGAATTCCAGATTTTAAAAACAAAAACCAGATAACAATGCCAAAGAAAAACATGATAAATTTTGAATAAAACCCTTTAAAGGATAAAAAGTACAACAAAGCTAATAATACTAATGCTATTAATAATAAAGTAGTATTAATTGTACCACTATAAAATATAGCAATAACTAGAACAGCTCCAATATCATCAACAATAGCAAATGCAGTTAAAAATATTTTAAGACTTAGAGGTACTCTATTACCTAAAGCATTTAAAATAGCTAAAGAAAAGGCAATATCAGTAGCCATAGGTATTCCCCAACCCTTAAAGGTTTCGGGGTTTTGGTTTAAAAAGAAAAAGAAAACAACAGGAACTACCATTCCGCCCAATGCTCCAAAAAGCGGGAATGCTATTTTTTTAACAGAATTTAATTCCCCAATAAGTAATTCTCTTTTAATTTCTAATCCTATTAAAAAAAAGAAAATAGCCATTAAACCATCATTTATCCATAAAATTAATGGCTTTTTAAATTCAAAACTTTCTGTTACAATACCAATATCATATTGCCAAAGCTCGCTGTAGGCATTGCCAAATGATGAATTCGCCCAAACAAGTGCAATTACAGTTGATAACAGTAGTAAAATACCACTAAAACTTTCAATTTTTACAAATTTTTGAAACGGTGTAAGAAATACCTCTTTAATCATTATTGTTAGTTGCTTTTTTTAAACCTACTCAAATATAAGATTTCGTAGCAAGAAACTATATGAAATAAGTAGTGATTTTAGTTATATAAAAATTAAAAACTGTATAAAATAAATTTATTTAAAAGGAATTAAGATACAAGAAATTATTAGATAACAGAAAACTAAACTCTAATGTTTTTCATTTGAGATTCTATTTACTAAAGCTATATTTGTTATTTCAACAGAAATAAATAGTATGAAAGTTCGTGAAAAGTTTATTTTAATTTCAATAATAGTAATTGTACTAACATATGTTATAGCTTTATTTTGGTCACCTATTTTATGGACGCTTTTACTTATTGCGCCACTTGTAATAATGGGTGTTTTTGATATTCTCCAAAAAAAGCATACCATAAGAAGAAACTTTCCGCTAATAGGTCGATTTAGGTATATTTTAGAATCTATTCGACCAGAAATCATGCAATATTTTGTTGAAACCGATACAGAAGGAAGGCCTTTAAACCGTATACAAAGATCTTTAATATATCGCAGGGCAAAAGGCGAAAATGACACTGAACCTTTTGGCACACAATTAAACCTATATCATTCTGGTTATGAATGGTTAGAACATTCTATGTATGCAAAAAACAACCCGAAAAACATTGGAGAATTCCCTCGTTTGCTTATCGGAGGAAAAGATTGCAAACAACCGTATTCTTCAAGTTTACTAAACATTTCTGCCATGAGTTTTGGCTCATTAAGCACCAATGCCATTCTCGCGTTAAACAAAGGTGCTAAAATGGGTGACTTTGCACATAATACTGGAGAAGGTGGGATAAGCAACTATCATTTAGAACATGGTGGCGATCTTATTTGGCAAGTAGGAACAGGGTATTTTGGATGTAGAAAAGATGATGGAACGTTTAATGAAGATACTTTTAAAGAAAATGCTTTACGTCCACAAGTAAAAATGATTGAGATAAAATTATCTCAAGGTGCTAAACCTGGACATGGTGGGATTTTACCAGCTATAAAAAACACCGAAGAAATAGCTAAAATAAGACACATAAAACCTGGAGTTGCAGTACACTCTCCTCCATCTCATTCTGCTTTTGCTGATCCTATTCAGTTCATGTATTTTATTAAAAAACTTCGTGATCTATCTGGAGGAAAACCAATTGGCTTTAAGCTTTGTCTTGGTCGTAAACAGGAATTTATGGATTTCTGTGAGGCGATGATTGCCACTGGTATTCAACCTGATTTTATAACTGTAGATGGTGGAGAAGGCGGTACAGGTGCTGCACCAGTAGAGTTTTCAAATTCCATGGGGATGCCATTACGTGAAGGATTAATTTTTATTCACGATACTTTAATAGGGTTTAACTTAAGAAAAGACATTAAAGTAATTGTTGCTGGCAAAATTATTACTGGTTTCCATATGGCAAGAGCCATAGCTTTAGGTGCTGATGGTTGCAATAGTGCACGTGCTATGATGCTTTCAATTGGTTGCATTCAAGCTTTACAATGTAATAATAATACGTGTCCTGTTGGTGTTGCTACTCAAAATGCATCTTTAGTTAAAGGATTAGTTGTAGACGATAAAGCACCACGAGCCAAAAGATACCACGAAGCTACGATACAAAGTTTTCTGGAACTTGTAGCTGCCGCAGGCCTTAATAATCCAAACGAATTAACTAGAAACCATATTAGCAAAAGAGTAGGCTTATATGATGTAAAAACTTACGAGGATATTTACCCACACATGGAACCAGGCTCTCTTTTAGATATTAACAAAATTCCTGAAAATTATAAACGGTTTTTTCATTTAACTAGAATAATGAAATAGGTCTGTTAATAAATGTTTCTCTATTAGAATTCTTAAATAAAAATTCTCGCTTTTAGAGTTTAATATTATTCTTTTATTTTTTTGAAAACACTCAAACCACATTCTAAAAACCTAGTATAATCTTCTTCATCTGGAGTATAACCTACTGCCTGATTTAAAATTTTTGTGCCGTCAGAGTTTAATAACACATAGTATGGTTGCGAATTGGTTTGAAAAAATTGTGTTTGAAAATTAGCCCATTTATGTCCATAACTCTCAAGTTTTCTTGTGCCTCCGTTTATTCTATTTACATTTACTTGCTCGTCTTCTGGCAATGCTTTTTTATCATCTACATAAAGTGAAATTAACACATAATCGTTTCTTAAGTAATTATCAATCTTTTTAAGTGGCCAAACATGTTCTTCCATTTTTCTACAATTCACACATGCATAACCTGTAAAGTCTAACATAATAGGCTTATTAACCTTTTTAGCATATGCTATACCAGTTTTTAAATCTTTAAAGCATTCTAAGTTATTAGGACAGTCATTTGGATACAAAAAACTATAGCCAACTGGTGGAGCTAGCCCACTTAATAATGTTAAAGGTGTAAATGTATTTGTTTCTTTATTTACTCTAAATCCCGAAACTAAATATATAGTAAATGCTGCCACTAATACGCCTCCAGCTATTCTTGAGAATGATAGTTTCTTTATCGGTGAATCATGCGGAAATTTAACTTTCCCAAGCAGATATAAAGCTAATCCGCCAAAAATAATAATCCAAAGTATTAAAAAGGGTTCAATTTTTAAAAGATTCCAATGCGCTACTAAATCAGCATTCGATAAAAATTTGAATGCCAATGCTAATTCTAAAAAACCTAAAATTACTTTGGTTGTATTTAACCAACCACCAGATTTTGGTAAAGCATTCATCATATTTGGAAACATAGCGAATAATGCAAAAGGCAAGCCCAAAGACACTCCAAATCCAGCCATACCAGCAGTAAGTTGCCATGCACCACCATCTGCTGTTAATGAGCCTGCTAATAGCGACCCTAGAATAGGACCTGTACATGAAAATGACACAATAGCCAATGTTAATGCCATAAAGAAAATACCAACAAATCCTCCAGAACTTTCTCCCTGTGTCGTTTTATTTGTCCAACTAGATGGTAATGTTAATTCGTAATATCCAAAAAATGAAAATGCAAAAAACATGAAAATTGCAAAGAATATAACATTTAACCACACGTTGGTTGATATTTCATTTAAAATGTCTGGATTTACTGAATCTAATAAATGAAATGGCACACTTAAAATAATATAAACTGCAAAAATGAAAAACCCATAAAGCAATGCTTTAGATACTCCTGAACCTTTATTTTGTCCGCTTTTTTTAGTAAAAAAACTTACTGTAAGAGGTATCATTGGAAACACGCAAGGCGTTAATAATGCTAACAAACCACCTAAAAAACCCAAACCAAAAATGTTCCATAATGATTTTCCTCCACTTTGTAATGCTGATGCGTTACTAGTAACTTCATTTTCGCATTTAACACTTGAAACGCTTAAATCTTCTGTAGTCATACCATAAAGCATACTATTAATAGATGCATTGTCTACTGTTGGTATAATTCCAGAGTTCGTGTTTTCATTTTCAGCACTTAAAGAAAAAGTAAAAACCTCATCAATTTGCAAACAAGCTTCTTTACAAACTTGTCCAGTTAAATTTAAAGTAACTTTTGAAACATCAATATTACTCAACTTTATTCTTTGTTTTAAAATAGCTTCATTATCAAAAAAGGTTTCTGTTACCTTAAAAACTTCATTAAATTTTTTAATGGTTTCACTTTCTAAAGCTTTACCTTTCAATTCGTAATCATTAGTTTCTTCCGCCTTAACAATTTCTATTGGCAACGAGCCACCATCAGCAGTATATTGAGAGTATACATGCCAATTTTCTTCAATTGTAGCTTTCATTATTAAGTAAAACTCATCTTCAGAAATTTTTTCAACAGATGTTTTCCATTTTACTGGATTTAACATCCCAACTTGGGAATTAAACCTACTATTGTTATCATTCGTTTTGCTAGGAATATTAAAAACTAAATCTACTTGAGTAGGTGGTAAACATCTAGTATCATCACAAACCATAAACTCTACTTCGCCTTTAACTAACGACAACTCCCTATTTAATACTTTTAGCCGTTGTTTAAAAACTACTTTATTTTCAAAAAACTTAATACGCATATTAAAAACGGGGTCATTTATGGTGTGACCTTCCTCTTCTAAAACTGTTTGAATTAATTCATAATCTTGATTGTCTTGAAAAGTAAACGTTGTTGGAATTGGTCCACCTTCAGGCACATTTTGTGAATATAAATGCCAACCTTTATCTATTTTTGCCGTAGCAATAAGCTCGTATTCAGTTTCTGAAACTTTCTCAACAGATGTTAACCATTCAACAGGTTCTAGTATTTGGGAAAAGGTATTAAAGCCTAGAGTTAATGCTAAAATTAAAACTAATTTTTTCATCTATTTGTAGATATTTATTTTGTAAAATCTTAAAAAACGCTCTCTTAATAGACGCTAAAAGTATAAAAAACTAATAGGTTTTGATGACTTATTTTTTTAAAAGTAAATTGTTTAAATAAAATAGAAATATTGAGAGTAAGATTATACGGATTATTAGGATATAAAACACCTCATGAAGTAGAACAATAATTTTATTAATCAATCATGTAGCATAGTCCTTAAAAATAATGTCTGGCTTTTTGTTACAAACCCATATTATATTTTAAAATCAATGGTTGCCTTAATAACCCCTGTTTCTGGCTTTAACCAACTATCGAAATTGTCTATCATTTCTGTAAATGGCACACTGTGCGTAATGAATGATTCTGTAGGGAATTGTTCCAAAATACTAATAACATGTTCAAAGTCTTCAATTGTTGCATTTCGGCTACAGATTAAGGTCATTTCTTTAGCGTGTATCTTTGGGTGCATATAGGTCAATTCTCCTTTAGACAATCCTACTAATACAAATCGGCCGCCATGAGACATATAGTCGGGACAAGCTTCTAATGCATATTTATTACCAGAAGCATCGAACACAGCCGTACATAAATCTCCTTTGGTAATTTCTGAAACCGCTTTAACTGCTTTTTCATCAGCTTCCACAATAAACTCAACTCCTATTTTTTCTTTGACATATTCCAGTCGCTGCCTATTCATATCGATAGCAATAACTTTTGCTCCAGCTATTTGTGCCAGCTTCATAATACCTATTCCAATAGGACCACATCCCACTACGGCTATGGTTTCCCCTGCTTTTATATTGGCCCTTCTAATAGCATGGGCACCTATTGCTAATGGCTCTACAATTGCCATTTGGTTGTCCGACAAGTTGTTTGCTGGCAATAAAATATCTGTTGGCACTACAATTTGTTGTTGCATACCACCATCGGCATGCACCCCCAAAACCATAATATTGGTACAGCAGTTTGTCTTTCCGTTTCTGCAGGCAATACATTTGCCACAACTAACGTAAGGCATCACCACAACTTTGTCTCCAGCTTTGATGCCTTTTTTGTTATCACCAATTTCCAACACTTCTGAGGCCAATTCATGACCCAAAATTCTTGGGTAAGTAAAAAACGCTTGATTACCTGCATAGGCATGCATATCTGTACCGCAAATACCCACTTTATTGATTTGCAACAACGCTTCATTTTCTTTTCTTGTCGGGGCTTCTTTTTCCTTTAGAAGAAATTCTCCTGGCTTTTCGCAAACTATGTATTTCATTTAAGCCTATAGTATATAAAATTTAGCATAAAAGTGTTCTATTTTTTTTGAGGAACAACCCAGTAAGAAAAATTATATGACTGATATGGTAATCTATATTTTTCTAAAGGCAAAGCTCCCCAACTGTTAATACTTCCTAGTCCTTGTTGAAATCCATCTATATTTACATAAACTTTATCTCTAGGAGTAAGTTCTCCTGCATGTTTTTGACCTTTTTCACTACCAGAATCCAAGTCGTCAACACTATAATTTAAAGCTGAAATATTGAGGGGTTTATCCCCAATAAGTTTTAAAGAAATATCATTGTTCGTAATTAATTTCATCCAGCGAACATCTCCTCTATTCCCATTTTCTTGAGGTCTTATATAAGGAAAATAAAGGTCTGAAACAGGACTTGAATACAATCCTACTTTAGCTGCATGCTGCCTATCGGTGTAAGATTCAAAAGGTCCCTTCCCATACCATTCCACATTTTCAAAGTTCTTAGATAACACCCATTCGTTACCAAATTTAAACATGTTGGTATGATTCCCTTTTAATACTTCAAAATTATTAGACACTTTTATGGTTCCATCCCCATATATAATATACTCCTGTTTAAAAATAGCATCTCCACCAAATAGCTCTTTGATACTAGAAATTACTATTTTAGTTTCTGAAGTTTCGTTAATGGCTACTTGAGCAATTTCCTTTTTACCGACTGTTTTCCATTCAGCATATCTTTTTTGCAAGCTTGCTCCATAGTCATTATCATTAGGAGCTCTCCAAAAGTTTACCTCTGCTCCTTTTTCTATTAAAGGTTTATCATTAAACGTATAAGATGACAGTATTCCATATGTTTTATCAATTTCTACTTTAAAATTAGAACCTATAATATCATAAGTTTTTGAATTTTCTTTTAGTTCTATACTAGGCAAATTATCAGGTTCGTTAAACACAAATTCAACATCATTTATTTTAAATTGCTCGTGACCAATTTCAAAACCTGATTCCAACAATGGCTCTTCTTCTTTTAATACAACCTTTAGGTTTAAAAAATACTCTACATCATCTTTGAAGTCTTTTTTAAATGGAACTTCTATAGTGGTTGTTTTTTGAGGTTGACAATCAATGTTACTAATGCTTCCTGAATCTACTACTAAACCATTACCAATAACCTCCCAATTTAATTTATAATTAGATAAATCTCTGAAGAAATACCAATTCTTGATATCTATTAAGCCTTTGCTAATGTCATTTTCATAAAATTTTATGTTTTGATGGATGTGCTTAACTTCATTTATATGCGGATTTGGCTTTCTATCGGGCTGTACCAATCCATTATTCAAAAAGTTATTATCACTTGGTACATCTTCTGGCCCAAAATCGCCACCATAAGCAAAAATCGTCTTACCATTTTTTTCTGTCTTAATCCCTTGATCGACATAATCCCAAATAAACCCACCTTGTAGTTTATCGTATTTTTCAAATAAATCCCAATACTCTTTAAATCCACCAACACTATTCCCCATAGCATGAGCGTATTCGCATTGAATCAAGGATCGTTCATCTTCATTTGAAGTTGCATATTTCTCACAATAATCAGGTGAAGCATACATAGGCACATACAAATCGGTATTCCATTCTAAACCAGCTCTTTCATATTGTACTGGCCTAGTACTATCCATTTTTTTAGCTAGTAAATATGTATTGTAAAAGTTATATCCATTTCCTGCCTCATTACCTAAAGACCAAATGACAATTGAAGGATGGTTTTTATCACGTAAAACCATTCTTTCTGTTCGGTCTAAATGCGCTTTTAACCACTTAGGATTATTTGCAAGCGTTTTATTAAGGTTATATCCCATTCCGTGAGATTCTATATTAGCTTCATCTATAACATAAATGCCATATTGATCACAGAGCTCATACCAATAAGGGTCGTTTGGGTAATGGCAAGTTCTAACTGCATTGATATTGTACTCTTTAAAAATTTGGATATCCCTAAGCATGTCCTCTTTAGATATTACATGCCCTGTCTCTGGGTCGGTTTCATGCCTATTTACACCTTTAAAAAGTATAGGCTTTCCGTTTAATAAGTATCTTCCGTTAACAACCTCTGAAGTACGAAATCCTATTTTTCTAGAAATAACTTCTTTAACATTACTTGATTTATCTTTAAGAATTATATTCAAGGTATATAAATTTGGTTCTTCAGCCGACCAACTTTTTACTTTTGGAATAACCGAATTAAAATTTAAGGCTGCCTTATTATTACTAGAGCCTAATTCAATTTTTTTATTAGACTGAAATATAATTTTATCAATATCTACTATCTCAACTTCAACGGTTCCTTTATATTTCTTTTCTGTGGTACTTGAAATATCTACTTGCAGTTTAAAGTCACCATCTTTATACTGATTTACTAAACCTGATTTAACTGTAAAATCTGAAATATGAACTTTTGGTCTGGCATATAAATACACATCCCTTTCTATACCAGATATGCGCCAAAAATCTTGACACTCAAGATAACTACCATCACTCCATCGGTATACTTCTAATGCTATCGTATTTTTACCAGGTTTAACAAAGTTTGTTAAATTAAACTCAGCTGGTAATTTTGAACCCTGACTATACCCTACTTTTTTACCATTCACCCAAACATAAAAGGCTGATTTAACTGCTCCTAAGTGAATAAATATTTCTTTACCATCCCAATTGGAAGGCAATTCAAAAGACCTTTTATAAGATCCCACAGGATTATAACCATCTGGAATATCGGGTGGATTAGGATTTTTAACCGCAAAAGGATAAGTTGTATTCGTGTAAATAGGAATACCATAGCCTTCTACTTCCCAATTGGATGGAACCTTAATATCATCCCAACTACCTACATCAAAATTTTCTAAATAAAAGTTTTTTGGTCTAAGTTCAGGTGACTTAACCCAATTAAATTTCCATATACCATTTAACAACAAATAATTATTAGCACTTCCTATATTATTCGTTAAAGCTATTTCTTTGGAATTAAAAGGAAAAAAAGATGCTCTTGCTGGTAATTTGTTATCTGATATAACATCTGGATTCTCAATTACAGGATCTAAGGTTTGAGCGATTAAAGCATTAGACAATAACAATACAACTAGAGTAATTTTTTTAAAAAACTTCATTTAAATACATCTTTAATTAATTAATAAAATTTTACAGGTATTTTTCTGTAAAAAACCCATAAATATTCAAGGTGCAATATATGCAATATGTGTTTCAAATTAAAATATTTTTTTCATACTTAAATAATATCTTTATATTTGAATTCAAATAATAGAGAATGTGTTACAAATACAGTAACAGTAATAATCCACATGTATTTATTAATCATATTATGTTTTTGATAATGACATTTTACTAGCAAAAAACCATGAAAATCAACTCCCGATTACTCCTAATATTAACATTTGTATTTTTTAGTCTAACCACCTTTGGACAGATAAAACAAAGAGAGCGCCCTAAATCTTGGGACAGCTTAATATTTGGAGGACGATTTATGGATCGTTTTCTACCTATGCCCATTCAAGGAACTTTAACCTATGACACATGGGGCGCCAAAAATGTAATTCCAAGGTACATAGATAACGGCATAGAGGACAACATTAATTCCTATTGGGGAGGAAAAGCGGTATTGGGCAAGGACAGTAAATACCACCTTTTTGTTTGTGGCTGGCCAGAAAATGCTCCAAAAGGACACATGTATTGGCCTAATTCTACGGTATTTCATGCCGTTTCAAACAATTCTTTTGGTCCTTATAAAATTAAAGATACCGTAGGTCCTGGACATAACCCAGAAGTTTTTCAGCTTCATGATGGTAAATATGTGATATATGCTATTGACAGGTATTATATTTCTAACTCTTTTGACGATCCGTGGGAAGAAAAAAAATTCCAATTCAATAAACGAGACAGAAACATTATTGAAGGATTAAGTAATCTTACTTTTGCTAAAAGAGAAGATGGCTCTTTTTTAATGGTTTGTCGTGGTGGCGGTATTTGGTTTAGCAAAACAGGAATATCGCCTTATAACCAAGTTACAGAGAAAAGAGTCTATCCGCCTGTAGAAGGCGAATTTGAAGACCCTTTAGTATGGAGAACCAACATCCAATACCACATGATTGTAAATGATTGGTTGGGAAGAATAGCTTTTAGCTTACGATCGAAAGATGGGGTTAATTGGAAAGTTGACCCAGGTGAAGCCTATGCTCCTGGCATTAGCAAATATGAAGATGGCACTAATGAAGATTGGTTTAAATATGAAAGAATTAAGGTTTTACAAGACAAATATGGTAGAGCCACACAAGCACATTTTGCTGTTATAGACACCATTAAATGGAATGATTTAGAAAACGACAACCACAGTTCCAAACATATTATAATACCACTAACCGTAGGAAAGTTGGCAACCGTATTAAATAAAAAGAAAATTACCGCCAAAACAAAAACCATTAAGGTTAAAATTGAAGCCGAAAAGGGTTTTAATCCACACACCGACATTGATTTTAATTCTTTAAAATTTGGAGCTACAGAGCAAGTAAATTTTGGCAGAGGCTCTAAAGTTGTAAAAACCGAAAAATCCAGAAACGACATCATCATTACCTTCCAAGGTAAGGATAACGGTCTTACCGACGATAATTTTGCTGCCAAAATAATAGGTAAAACCACCGAGGGCAAGCTTTTATTTGCTTATACACGTCTGCCCGAAGTAAATTATATAGAACCTATTCTATCTGCAAGAATGCCTAAAATAACTAAAAGCGCAGAAGGCTACGATATACATGTGGATATTGAAAATTTCGGACAGACAGCCTCTCAAGTTTCACAAGTGGAACTGGTTTACTTAAACAATAACACCGAAACATTTGTAGCGTCTGCCAAAATACCTAAATTAGAACCCTTTGATAAAACAACAATACATTTAAAATATGATGGCAAACTATTTTCAGGAAAAGAAACACTTCCTATAAAAGTCATTATAAATCCTAAAAGTAAAAATCCGCCCGTCCTTCATGGGAATATTTCAATTTCGAAACCATAATTAATAAAAACACAAAATGAATTTAAAACAAAAACACCTTAGCGTATTACTCCTTATTTTTTCGATAACAAGTTTCAGTCAAAATAAAAAAGCCCTTTTAATTGGAATTGACGGACTTCAATATAGCGAAATTGCAAAGGCAAAAACACCTAACATTGACAAATTCATTATAAAAAGAGGCTTTGCTGGGGGTATAAATGGCGAAGACTCAGAACAAACAACTTATAGTGGTCCAGGGTGGATTACCTTATTAACGGGTGTATGGAACGATCAACATGGCATAACCAATAACGATGGTAGCAAGCTAAGTAAAGCACCTAGCATATTTAGCCTTATAAAAGAACACAAAAAAGATGCAAACCTAGTAAGTATAAGCACTTGGAAAGAAATTAATTTAATTTTAAAAAACGATTTGTACAAAACAAATTTTGCCACGGTTGGAGGGACAGATTTTTTATCGACCGAATTAATTGTCAATCAAATTACAGATTACGCTCCAGATTTTAGCTTTGTACATCTTGATGATGTAGACCATATTGGACATACATACGGCTTTGGAAAAGCTTATACCGAAGTTATTGAATATATTGATGCCTTGGTCGGTGATATTATGAACGCTGTAAACCTACGCAGAAAAAAATACCACGAAGATTGGTTAGTCATTATCGTTACCGATCATGGTAGGGACAGTAAAGGTCTTTCTCATGGTGCACAAAAAGTGAACCAGAAAACCATTTTTGTTGGAATGAACAGAGAAGGAAATGATTATTTTATGAATAGCGATAATGGAAAAACTCTAAACACCTTAAAAGAAGTGGAAGCCTTAATCCCACAAACTGCTGTGGTTCCTACAATTTTAAAACATTTAGGTGTCCCTATCGATCTCAACTGGAAATTAGACGGAAAACCCTTAATTGATTAACCTTTTATTGTATTTCTATTGGTTTTGTGATAAATCAGATGAAACAGCAACTGAATGGTCATTACTATAAGGACAATTTGGAAAGCTTGCTATGTTTCTTAACGTTCCCTGTAAGCCTCCTCCACAATAATGGAACAAATTCTTTGCAAAAATCATCAATAGAATAGAAATTTTAGTAATTCCAGAAGAAGAAAGCACAGGTATAAAATTTAGTTATTTAATTAAAATTCAACACTTTAACCTAATAAATACTCTGCTTTTTCCTTAATAAAAACCTAGTTTTCTTATATCAAACTCACGTTAAGATATAATTTTTCAAATGAATAGTTAGGTAATTACGGAAATCCAATAATAGTTTTATCTAAGAAATAAATGCAACATTTGTATTTACACAAACACTCTTAAAGCATTTCACCAATGAGCAATGAAACTACAGTAATGTTTTTTGATTTGTTCATTAGCACAACTATAATCCAAAAATAGGTGAATTTATATATTATTTAACCTTTTTAAACTTTTATAAAAACCTCCAACAAAGAGGAAAAACATATTATCATTTTTAAAACCCTCTCTTATTTTTTTGTAAGCAATTCGCATTTGTGATTCAACAGTCTTATTGGAAATGTCTAATTTTTCGGCTATTTCAGAGTACTTTAACCCATGAAACTTATTTAATTCTAAAATCTTTCTGCATTTTGGAGGGAGCGAATTAATAATGAATCTTAACTTATTTAAACGACGATTTTTAGTATTTTCATCTTCAATTATACTTTCTCTTAATAATTTTTCTTTTAAATCATCTAGCAAATTATCTCTTCTTTTAATACTTCTAATTGAGTCTATATAAGTACGATAGGCTACGGTAAAAAGATATCCCTTAACAGAAATAGAAATATTAAGTTGATGCCTCTTTAACCATAACTCAACAAAAACTTGTTGTACGATATCTTCAGAAGATTGTTTGTCTTTTGTAAATGTTTTTACATAGGCAACTAGAGTATTATAGTATTTATCGAATAATACTTTAAAAGCTTTAGCATCATCTTTTTTAATAGCAAATATTAGTGTTTTGTCCCCCATAAATAATATCTAAAATAAAATAAATTGAAAAGTTTTAAGGGTTTTTTTAAAGGGAAACGACTTGTATATATGTGGTAAATATAAAATTAAATAACATTTGAAAAAAATTATTATAAAATATTTGTCAAATTCGATATCTGATAGAGAGCTGGTTAAACTAAAGAAATGGCTAAAGGATGAACGCAATATTAAGGTGTTCAAATCCTATCTTACAAATGAATACGACATAAATTCAATTTTTTGTGATGAAGATTTGGATTTGGCATATACAAAAGTATGGAGAGATATTTCTAATAAAGAAAAACCAAAAAGGTTAAAATTTCTCAATGTGTATAAATACACCGCTGCGGCATCAATACTTATTATTATAAGCTTAGCATTCTTTTTTAACAAAAAACGAATTAGTACAAACAACATAGCCCCTGTTATTGTTAACAATCAAATTCAAACAGGTACAGATAAAGCAACCTTAACACTAGAAAGTGGAGAAGAAATAACTTTATCGAAAGGAAATGTTTTTAAAACACAAAATGCTACAAGTAATGGGGAGAAAATCGTTTATAATGAAGATTCAAATAAAAAATCAGTTTATAACATATTAACTGTTCCAAGAGGCGGACAATTTCAAGTAACATTACCAGATGGCACAGAGGTATGGTTAAATTCAGAGTCTAAAATTAAATACCCCATTAACTTTATAGCAGGGAATGATAGACAGGTAGAATTAATATATGGAGAAGCTTATTTTGATGTTTCTCCTAGCACCAATCACAAAGGATCAAAATTTAGTGTGCTATACAACCTTCAAACGATAGACGTTTTGGGGACTGAATTTAACGTTAAAGCATATAAAGACGAGTCCAACAGTTATACCACTTTAGTAGAAGGAAAAATAGCATGGTCAATAGAAGATAAAAGAAAGGTGTTATTGCCAACAGAACAGGCTAATTTTGATAGATTAACTAATAATATTACTGTAACTACTGTTGATGTTTACGAAGCCATTTCATGGAAACACGGTGTTTTTAATTTTAAACGCAAACCATTAAAAGACATTATGAAGGTTTTATCTCGTTGGTATGATATCGATGTGGTTTTTAAAGATAAAAATATTGAAGATTTAAAATTTATAGGTACTCTTTATAGAAGACAATCTATAGAAGAGATTCTGTTTTCTATAAAAAACACCAACCTCATTAATAATTACGAAATTAATAATAAAACCATTACACTTTATTAACCTTTAAAATTTAGATACTATGAAGTAAAAAAACTAAGAAAAACAAAAGGAGGACAGTAGTTTAGAACCTGGTAAGTACAAAACAACTCTTATCCCCCTTAAAAACATTATTAATCAATTAAAATTTTAACTAACTAATAACAAGCAAATTTATGAAAATTGAATCAATAAAGATTTTTTTTCTGCTAAAGAAAAAAATACTACTAATTATTATGAGAGCTCTACTATTATTATGTTGCACAACCGTTTTTAGCTTTACTCCTCATAATGCTTTATCTCAAAATACAAGAATTAAAGTAGACTCAGATAAAATCATTACTGTCGATGAGGTTTTTGATTTAATTACCCAGCAAACAGACTACGCATTTATATACCACGAAGATTTATTTAATAACTTCCCTAAAATCCAACTAAAAAAAGGGATTATAAGAATAGATAAACTTCTAAGAGAAAACCTTATAGATAATCATTTTAATATTGTTGTAATGGAAAACAACAATATTTTAATTAAAGAAAAAAGTTATAATATTATACAACAACAAGTAACAGGTAAAGTTAAAAACAAAGATGGTTTAAGTCTTGCAGGAGTTACTGTTTTCATTAAAGGTACAAATAAAGGTACAGTAACTAATTTTGATGGAGAGTACACTATCTCAGTGCCAAATCCTGAGAATGTTCTTGTATTCACTTCGTTAGGCTACAAAACACAAGAGATTAGCGTTAACGATCAAAGTGTTGTTAACGTTACAATGGAAGAAGATGTTAGCGAACTTGCCGAAGTAATTGTTACAGGATATCAAAAACTGGAAGTGAATAAGAGTACCAGTTCTGTATCTAATGTGGATGGTGCAACTATAGAAAGAAAGGGTAATTCTAATGTTTTACAATCTTTGGAAGGTCAGGTTAGTGGATTAGCATTTATTGCAGACCCTAACAACGAAGGAAGGAAAAGATTTAATATTAGAGGCGTTTCTTCTATACAAGGAGATTCCCAACCGTTGATTGTAGTCGACGGCTTTCCTCTAGTGGGAGATATTTCTACAATAAATCCTTATGAAATCGAATCTGTTACAGTTCTTAAAGATGCGGCTGCCGCCTCAATCTATGGTGCACGTTCAGCTAATGGTGTTATAGTAATAACCACTAAGAAAGGCAAGGCGGGTAAAACAACCGTTTCTTATAATACTATGACGACCATTACTGATAAGCCGGATTTGCGATACCGTTTAAACAGGGTTTCGTCTTCAGATTTGGTGGATATCCAATTGGCTAGGGTGATTGATGATCCTCACACTTATGAATATTTCTATAATAACAACCCTGATGATCCCACACTTAGATTATATAGTATTCCCGCAAATAGGGTTTACGCTACATTGGCTGATTTGAACGAAGGAAGAATTAGTGAACAAGAAGCAACTACTATTGTAAACAACCTTCGGAATATTGATAATACACAGCAGTTAGAGGACCATTTCCTGCGCTCCAGCACAGAACATCAGCACAATTTAAGCGTTAGTGGTGGTGGGGATAAACATTCTTATAGAACATCCTTGAACTACACTAAAAATAAAGGTATGTGGGTTGGGGACAAATCTGATAGAATTATTTTAGATATCTTAAACAGTTTTAAAATTAATGATCGACTAACACTACAGCTTATTGGCAATACTACTCTTTTTCAAGATTCCTCCACACCACTCATAGATGGGAGCAGAAATCTTGTTCTGGGTGGCATATCTTCCTATCAAAATATTGTTGACGCACAAGGCAATCCATTACCTGTAAATATTGGATTTGCGGGTAACAGACTCAATTATGGAGGCAAAAACCAATTTCAAATTCAGCAATTAATGGATAAAGGCTTATTCGATGAGACCTTTTATCCTTTAAACGAATTGGGAAAACGCAAAATAGATAACAAATCCATAGCACTTCGTATTCAGACAAGATTGCAGGCCATGATAACTAAAAGCCTTTCCGGGAATTTGGATTTCCAATATGAGTTAGGAGGGGGAAAAAATTCAGATTTTTCTAGTGCAGATTCTTGGAATGTGCTTAGTACAATAAATAATACCGCTCCAGAAGATTATGATGGTAATCCGGACGATCTTAGGTTGCCTATTGGAGCCCATTTAGTAGAAACGCGGTCGAACAGAAACTCATACACCCTAAGAGGACAACTTGATTTCAACGACAATTTTGGAGATCATGAGGTTTCTGCAATAGTTGGTTCAGAAATACGTCACATATTTACATCCTCTACCACAACTGACACATATGGATACGACGGTTCTTCCTTAGTGATCAAGCCAGTGGATAAAAAAGAGTTATCCCAATCAATATCGAATGTAATCCATCCTGCAGGTGAAATAAGAAATGGTATTCTCTTTGAAGATAGATTTGGCGAAACCATGGATAGATTTTTCTCTTTATATGGTAACCTCACATATGGGCTGTTGAATAAATACATCCTTTCAGGGAGTATAAGGGTAGATCAATCAAATCTTTTTGGAACAGACCCCAAATATCGATATAAACCATTTTGGTCCACCGGTATTAAATGGCGATTGGGAGAAGAGGATTTTTTTAAAAACGATCTTGTCAGCAAATTTGATATAAGTGCATCTTATGGGATTAATGGAAATATATCCAACAGGTTTGGACCTTTCAACATTGCGACTCCACATTTCTATTTAGGGGTAGATAACCTGCGTATAACGACTCCAGCAGTTAAAGATTTAAGATGGGAAAGAACCGCTACGCAAAACTTTAGAGTTGACATTGGAATGTTAAATAGCAGGGTCAATTTGAGTGCTGAATACTACATCAAGGAAACAACGGATCTGCTTGCAGACCGAATAGCCGATTCTACTTTAGGATTTCCTTTCCTCTCGGCTAATGTAGCCGATATAAGTAATAAGGGTTTTGACCTGTCGTTGAATACGACAAACATACAATCCGTAAATTTTTCATGGAGTACATTCATAACCTTTAGACACAATAAAAATAACGTAACCAATGCGTTCAACAGACAAGACCAAGTACGCCTTTTGGCTGGTATTAGAAACCTGGAAGGTGCGCCGGCAAATACCTATTGGATGTTTAATTGGAATGGACTGGATGAATTTGGAAATGGAACTGTAATCGACTCAAACGGGGATATTAAGGTGGCCAATGCTGATAATTTGTTCGATTTCTTGAATCCCCAGGACCTTATTCCTGCTGGAACGGCCGATCCTGTTTATACTGGAGCTCTTACCAACACCTTTCGCTATAACGGTTTTACATTATCTTTTATGTTTGTTGGCAGTGGTGGTCATGTTTTACAGAAAGATTCCTACAATGGTGAGTATCTTGAAAGGCGGGACGAAGGATTCGATTCTCCATTTGCGGCTAGTGTGAATGCTGACGCTGCAAATGCATGGCAACAACCGGGAGATGAAGAATTTACGGATATACCTTCTTACGGTATAAGTGATAGTTCTTACTACAATGCAGTAATAGCAGGGAATAGCACCAAAAACATAATAGAAGCAGATTTTATTAGACTTAGAGAGGTTATTTTAACCTACAGTTTGCCAACTAAGTTTTTAAACAATGTATTTGATCAAATGACCATTAATTTAAGGGGAAATAACTTATATCAATGGGTGAAAAATGATGAAGGTATCGACCCTGAAGCCCATGGCCTTGGGGCTAGATTTTTCAAAATAGAACCTTCTTTTAGTTTAGGCCTTAATATTAATTTTTAAAAAATAGCGATATGAAAATAAAAAGTACATTAACTGTTTTACTCGCTGCTCTATTAAGTATGTTAAATACGAGCTGCGATGATTATTTGGATGTTGATCCCAAAGGACTGACAGTTCTGGAAACCATTCAGGATTATGATCTTTTGCTAAATGGTACATGGCGTTCCATGTTCTATACTACCGATACAGACATTTTAGAATTAACATCAGACAACCATACTTCAACTGAACTTGACCTCAGGCCGATTGATGATCCACTTAATGATGCTGCCAAAGCTTATAAATTCGATTCAGATATATTCTTGAGCCACGATGAAAATGTCAGGCTTTGGGATGCAGCCTATGGTAATATTTATACCTATAATACGGTTATTAACAATGTTGGATCTTCTAAAATTGTAAGTGGATATTCAGAAGAAGATAAGGAATCTATTATCGCAGAGGCTAGGGTTGGTAGAGCATTTGAATATTGGTTATTGGTCAACACGTTTGGCAAACAGTATAACGAAGCTACTACATCTACTGACTTGGGTGTGCCGTTAATTCTAGAAGATAATGTTTCTGGTAGTGTGCCTGCAAGATCTACGGTTAAGGAAATCTATGACTTTATTATCTCAGAAAACTTGGAGGCTTTACCAAATCTACCCAATAGACCTAAGAATTATACAAGAGAATATACCGGCTCTGCCTACGCATACTTGGCGAGATACTATTTATTCATGAGCAATTTTGAAAAAGCTTTTGAGTTTGCTGACAAGGCAATTGACGTTAAAGGTGAGATAAGTGATTTTACGACTGTGCCCGTTACAACAAGTGATTATTTTGCTTTAGAGGACCATCACTTTAGTGACCAGTACACTTTTATGTCTTCTCAAGGGACCCCTAATTGGTTTTACAGATACGGTATTCTTTCAGAAGAGATGACAAATTTGCTTTCAAGTTCCGACACGAGGTTTTCTTTACTGTACTCAGACTGCGCATGGCAATACGATGACCAAACTGGTTGGAATTACAACTGTGGATTGCCGCCTACCAGGATTGGCGCAACGCTAGGTTCTGTGACTATTACACCAACGGTACCTGAAATGTATTTGACTAGAGCTGAGTGCAATGCCCGATTATCTAGTGGAACAATTGGAGAGGTAATTAATGATCTAAACTCCGTTAGAGAAAATAGAATTTATGATTATACTCCTTTGAGTGTCGCCGATTTTACTTCTAAAGCGGAAGCGTTGGCATTTGTTTTGGATGAAAGGCGGAGGGAAACATTATATATGGGAACTAGGTTCTTTGATTTAAGAAGATTGAATTTGGAGCCGGAGTTCGCCAAAACAATTGTTCATGAACTGGATGGAACAACTTATACATTGGCTCCAAACTCCGATAATTGGGCGTTTCCAATACCAGCAAGTACACTGAACTTTAATCCGCATTTGGAACAAAACCCAAGAGAATAATTAACTAGTATAAATAC
This sequence comes from uncultured Wocania sp., assembly GCF_964021735.1. Lineage (NCBI taxonomy): Bacteria > Pseudomonadati > Bacteroidota > Flavobacteriia > Flavobacteriales > Flavobacteriaceae > Wocania > uncultured Wocania sp. The sequence continues at coordinate 30,157 of NZ_CAXIBN010000008.1, forward strand.
ATATTAGTTACAAAAAAAAAGAGACTATCTAAAAAATATTTATAAAACAATTATTTCAATTCTATTTTAGAATTATTAGATACATTAACTACTTTTTTACATCTAAAATGAATCGTTTAAATTGTTTAAAATCCTCTATTTAGATGGTCTCTTCTTAAATTTAATACTTAAAAATGACACTTATGATTAGAAATTTAATTATTTTTTTATTTATTGGTCTATTATCTAACACCGCATTTGGTTTTTTTCAATGTAAAGTATTAGACTCTAACCTAAATAAAGAATATAAAGGTGAATGCAAAAAAGGTTTAGCTCACGGCAAAGGTCAAGCATGGGGTGAGAAAGATAGTTATCAAGGAGACTTTAAAAAAGGATTTCCTCACGGGCAAGGTACATATACATGGGAAGATGGGAGTACTTATACAGGTAAATTTTCAAACGGTAAAATGGATGGTGAAGGCCAATTAACTAAAATAGACGGTTTTGGAAATAAACAAATAAAAAAAGGTTTCTTTAAAAATGGAGAATATATAGGAGAAAACAAATACCCCTACAAAGTAGTTTCCGAACAGGGTGTGAGAAATATAACTTTTCAAGAAATTCCCGCAAATATTAATGAAGTACGTTTGAAAATCATTAGTAACGGTATCTTAACCTCACCTGGAGATTTAATAGTTAGGGACGACAACAATACTATTGTAGAAAAAAGAAACGGTATGATTATCCTTAATAATGTACAATTTCCTTTAAAGCGCGTCAATTTAAAATTCAGTTTGAATTCTGTTTCTTGTCAAGTCACATTTGACATTTATCACGCTGGCACATGGGAAGTCCAGATATCTATTTAATCTATATGTACTTAAAAAACTCAATAAAATGATAATAAAAAAGCTTCCAAAAGTATTGCTTTTATACACTTTAATAGTTTTCATATCTTGTAAAAAAAATGCTGCTCAAAATAAAACCAAAGAGCAACCTCAGCAGGTCTTCCTAAAAGGCAAGTTTAAAGATGAGATAAGTGAAGATGCTCTAACAATGATTAACTTTTCAAAAAACAGTTTATTTTTTGAAGAAGAGTTTCATCGTATTCCACTAGATGAAGACCAATCATTCACTTACACCTTTTCTATAGATTCCCCTGGTTACTATGCCATAGGCAGAAGCTATCTATACCTTACTCCTGGAGATAGTTTGGATATGATATTGACCGAAGGTCGTAAATCGGCCAGTTTTAAAGGTAAAGGCGCAGAAGTTAACAATTATCTAACCGCAGTCACCTACCCAAAGGGTGGTTCTTTTTGGGGTGATTTTAGGAACGGATCTGAAAATGAAAAAATAACGGACTATAAAAAAGCCCCAACTGTATTTAAAAAAATTCTTGATAAACGAATAGCCCATTTAGAAACCTTAAAAAATGCGCCAAAAGAATTTGTAGAATTGGAAAAAGCTAGATTGCGTTTTGATTATGTAAACAGTTTAGGGAACTTGTTTTATTTATATATTAATGACGTAAGGAGTGGTAAGATTACACAACAAGATATGGACAACAAATTAGAGGAAGCTGCCACATACTTTGCACCCCATATTAAAGAAATCATAGGAGATTATAACAACATTAAATATATACAATTAGAAGTATTCCAATCTCTACTATACGATTTAAAACAAGAAGATTTTATCGAAAAGCACCAGCTTGTCCAACTCAACGAAGATTTAAAAGAATATGTTCTAACCAACGATTTAATTTATGGTTTTAATAACAACGGATATACCAAGAATTTTATCACTAAATATAAAGAAGAGCGAAAAAAAATAAAAAATGAGGATTATCTTTTAGCTTTAGACAAAAAAGAAAGCAAGTATGCATCCCTAATGCAAGGAAATATAGCACCGGATTTTGAATTAACGAATTTAAATGGTGAAACTGTAAAATTGAGCGATTATAAGGGAAAAGTCATAGTTGTAGATCTATGGGCTACCTGGTGCGGCCCATGTATGTATGAAAAGCCATATTTTGAAGCTTTAGAACAACAGTATGAAACAAATGATAACATAATATTACTATCAGTATCTATAGATAAAAAGCATATTTGGAAATCTTATTTCAAAAAGAATGAAGTAAAAGGACATCAGCTACAAACCTTAAGTACTAATTTAGAGGCATACCAAGTTGCAAGTATTCCAAGATTTTTCGTAATAGACAAGGATTTTAAAATTGTAGATGTCTTTGCTCCAGTACCCTCCTCAGGTGAATTAGTAAATATTATTAAAACTACAATTTGACTATTTGATTTTTTAGTTAATCTTAAAAGCGGATACAATGCTATGCATTTGTGTCTTTTCTAAAAGTGAGTATCAAAAAATTAATGAGAATAGTGAGAGATTAAACAACAAGAGGGTAATAAACTTATAAAAGTTTATTTAATGATCAAACTTATAATATGCAATAATAAATTTAATAAATAATGAAAAGAACAATGTATCTGGCCATAGCGGTCGTAGCCTTGGTAGCTTGCAAAGAAGAAGCAACGGTGGATTATATGGTGCTATCGGGCAAGATAGCGAACATGGGACCAGAAGGGCTTGAATTAAGGAAGGCTTCGGACACAGGCTTTCTTAAAGAAATCAGTTTAGCCAGTGATGGAAGTTTTTTGGACACCTTAAAGGTAGATCAGGGTGAATACATGCTTTACGATGGGAAAAACGTATTGGACATCAATTTGGAAAAAGGTAATGAGCTACAGGTCAATTATGACTACCAAAACTTGGAATCAAGCTTATTTGTCGCCGGTATTGGTGCCGATGCAAGTAATTATTTAATCAACAAAAGCAAACAAAAGAAAGATTTGCTCTCCCCTAAACTTTATAAACTTGATGAAACAGGGTATAAAACCCGAATCAAGGACTTCAGGGACTCATTGGTGGGCATACTGAATACCAAGGAAGGAATATCTAAGGCTTTCAAAGAACGGGAGACAAAGAATCTTGAGTATGAATATTTAGGCCTGCTTAAAAATTATCAAAGTTTCCATTCATATCATGCTAATAAGCCTGATTTTGAAGTTTCCGAAGGTTTTTTGAAAGAAATGGAAGGCTTTGATTTTGCGGATGAAGAGGCCTTCTTCTCGTATCCATCCTATAAGAATTTGCTTAGAAACCATTATTATGATTTGACGGACGAAAGGATAAAGGCTAACCCCTCAGAGCGAGATGTTATCTCACTTAAAGTCGTAGCGGAAAATGGCAATGAAAAAATAAAGAACTCCTTATTGTTCGAAATCGTAAGATCTGGTATAACACATGCAAGTGATTTGGATGCTTATTATAAATATTTTATGGAGAATTCCACTAACGAAAATAATAAGGCAGTAATCACAGAAAGCTACAACCGATTGAAAAAGGTGGCCGCTGGCCAACCTTCACCAAAGTTCGTGGATTATGAAAACCATGCTGGGGGTACCACGTCATTGGATGATCTAAAAGGAAAATATGTATATATCGATGTTTGGGCTACTTGGTGTGGTCCCTGTATAGGTCAGATACCATACGTAAAGGAATTAGAGAAAAAATACCATGGCAAGAACATAGAGTTTGTAAGCATTTCGATAGATGCTGAGAAAGATCATGAAAAATGGCGCAAGATGGTTGAAGAAAAAGAATTAACCGGCATACAATTGTTGGCCGACAAAGAGTGGAACTCCGATTTTGTGCGGGGGTACTCTATCCGGGGCATTCCCCATTTCATTGTTATAGACCCCGATGGCAATATCGTGCGTTCCAGTGCACCTATGCCCGGCAAAATTGAAGAAACAATGGAACTTTTTAATTCCTTAAACTTATAGCATACTATAAATGAAATCGGTACTACTGACATTATGAGGCTTTTTGATGGCTCCTGTGCTTTTTGCACAATCGACTACTACAATTCCTCTGCCCGAGGATGTAAGGGACGGCAAACTCGACAACGGTCTCACCTATTACATACTCCACAATGAGGAACCGAAAGAGCGGGTCAGTTTTTACTTTGCAAAAAACGTCGGAGCCATCTTGGAGGAAGACGATCAGGATGGTCTTGCCCATTTCTTGGAACACATGGCTTTTAACGGGACAGAATATTTTAAGGGAAAAGGAATCCTCGGTTTTCTGGAACGGGAGGGCATTAAGTTCGGAAGTGAAGAATTATTAAAATAAATTGATTTATAGTTATATATTCATTCCCAAATAGTTTAAAATAAATCCTCTTCATTAATAAAATTTTGAAAAGTTAATTTTCAGTTTTAAACAGTCACTTTAGCAAATTAACCTTTTATACGGCATCTAATCCAGTAATGGATAACGGTGCCGTACTTTTTTTAGCAAAAGCCGTCTGCAAATAATACCAATTTGATTATAAAATGCGTCATTGGATAGGCAGGTATTTCATCATTGTGCGACGCAGCACATTCTTTGCATAGCTTAGCTACGGAAATATTGGGCAAGGAAGCAGAAAATGATGAAAGAGCAAGTTTATATGGCGCATTTTATAGTTAAGTTGGTATAATACCAATTACTACTTAAAATCACCCTAATAAAACGCCCTTTATTCCTCTCTACACCTCGACTTGCTTCGGCTCCCTCAGCACAGGACGCTCAGCACAACGTTTCAGAATAAAAAGAAACCATAGCTATGACTATGCTTTAGTTTTCTTCTTCATTTAAAGAAAAAAATCATCATTTTCTTTTACAATAATTTCAAATAGCAATGGGTATAATTTAAATCGAGTTTTAATATTCTCACCGATTTAAATTGTTATCATAAATCATTTTGATTAATATGTCTATACATATATACATATAAATTTGTATATTGTCATCAAATTAAAACACATAATCCTATCTTATTATAAATAACGTGGTTAGCACAGCACAGATAGGATTCTTTTAACTGTAAAATGCAATATCAATATTATTGAGTAACCTTATAAATCACTGAATGAAAAGAAAGACGTCACAGCACTTAATACCGAGTAAAAAAAACAACCCATTA
>NZ_CAXIBN010000009.1:0-33707 GCF_964021735.1 uncultured Wocania sp.
AGTTTGTGTCATAATCTTTATGGTTTTAGTTAGTGTTTATGTTTCTTATTTTAATATGCAATTTCCATTTGAGCCATCATACTATCAATAAGTTTAAATTGATTTTTAGCTCGGTCTAAATTATGTTTTGGATATTTTATTTTATAATACACATCACCATTTAAAAAATCGGTTAAAAAGCGTATTGCCATAATAAAAATCATGGTTTTTGCTGCTAAAGGTAATGTGCTAATTTCTAAAGGAGTTAATGCTGATTCTACTTTCTCTAAAAAACCCTTTTTATACGCTTTATAATACGCTACGTTAAAATTAACTAAATCTAAATTAGTTTCATCTTCGGCTGCTGTATTACAAATGGTTCTTATAGCATCACCAAAATCGTAATGTACCACTCCTGGCATAACGGTATCGGTATCAATCATACATAACCCTTTATTATCTTTGTCAAATAAAGCGTTAGATATTTTAGTATCGTTATGTGTAACTCTTAATTTTATTTTTCCAGATTCTTTTAAATTCTGAATGATATGCATTTCTTCTTTAAGCGCAATAACTTTGTCTATATATACCTTTGCTTCTTCTAGCCTTTCTTTAGAAGCTACCTTTAAAGCTTCTTCGAATTGCCAAAAGCGAAATGACATATCGTGAAACTTTGGAATGACATCAATTAGTACCGACGAATCAAAATCGCTAGTTAAATTTAAAAAATCTCCTGCTAACTTTCCGCCTTCGTACGCAACTTCTTCATTCGTTACAATATCGTAAGTTACACTATCATTAATGTAAACCATTACATTCCAGTAGCTACCGTCTTCATCTTTATAATAATAATCCCCTTTTTTAGTCTCAACAAACATTAATACACTTTGGTTAAGTTTGTCTTGCGGCAAATGCGATAATTTTTTCTGAATGTGTTTGCTTACGCCTACTTTATTTGAAATTAAGCCTGGTACATCTTTAAAAACTAGATGATTAATGCGTTGAAGAATATAATATGGTTCTTCTTGTGTTTCGATTAAATACGTATCGTTTATATGTCCAGAAACCAATTCTTTATGCGACTTATATACTGAAGCATGCTTAAATTGATTAAACTTATATTTTAATTGCTCTTGTGTCATTACTCCCAAAGTTTTGTTGGATAAGCACCTTGTTTTTTAAGCTCCTTAATGGCTTTCTCAACAATTTCCTTATCTTCTTTATAAGTTACTCCAAACCATTTAGCATCAGATTTTAAGACTTCTACTGTTGCTTTTCCTGATTTTAATATTTCGTTTACAACAGAAGGAATATAAAATTCTGCTTTTAAATTTGTTTTATTAGCTTCTAAAAATTCTTCAAACAAACGATTTCCGAAGTTAAAACATTTAGGCGTAAATCCCCAAAAATTCATTGAAACAATCGTGTTTTCATCAATAGGAATAAAGTTTCCAGCATCGTCTTTTCTCATTAATTTACCATCAATTTTTTCAATATGGGTACGCTCAGTTACATCGGCTAAAAATCCATTTTCATCAACTTGACACTCCCCTCTTGATACATAACCATGCTCTGAAACCGTATTCTTTAATAAGTATGCCATGGTATTAAAATCATAAGATGTTTTATCTTTTGTCATTAAAGATTTTGCCATAACCTCGAAGGCTGCCTTACCATAAAAGTCATCTCCATTTATAATGGCAAAATTTTCTTTAACAACATCTTTTGCCATTAAAAGTGCATGACCAGTTCCCCATGGTTTTACACGTTCTGGGTTTATATATTTTTCTGGAACATTTTCAAGTTCTTGATAAACATAAGCTACTTCTGCTTTTCCTTGTAATTTATATTCAATATTTTTTTTGAATTCCTTTTCAAAACTCTTTCGAATTATAAAAACAAATTTTCCAAACCCAGCTTGAAGTGCATCATAAATTGAGAAATCAATAATGGTATCTCCTTCTGGAGTAAACGTATCCATTTGTTTTAAACCTCCATAGCGGCTTCCCATGCCAGCTGCTAAAATTACAAGTGTGGGTTTTTCCATCTTATTTATTATATAATTATTAAGACTCATTTTCTAATAAAATCAATACAAATTAATGCTTTTACATTCTGTATTTCATTTATTTAGTTGTTACAATATACTAACAAAAAACGAACAAACTTACAGATTAATTTGTCAATAAAAAAGGAATTACACAAAAAATGTGTTCGAACACATTGATGTTTTAATTTATATTTTATATATATTTGTGTTACATGAAAAAGTACACCATAAAAGATATTGCAAAATTAGCTGGAGTATCTAAAGGAACGGTAGATAGAGTTATTCATAAACGTGGTAAAGTTTCTCAAGCGGCTTTGGAGAAGGTAACTAAATTGTTAGAAGAAATTGACTATCAACCAAATCTTATTGCTAGAAGCTTAAAAAACACCAAGAATTACCATATTTGTGTTATTCAGCCTAATCCAGAAATAGATCCTTATTGGCAACCTTGTATAGATGGTGTTAATGATGCTATAAATGAATATAAGTCTTTTGGAATTACAATTGATTCATATTTTTTTAATCATGCAGATACTGATTCTTTTTTTAAAGTTAATGAAGAGGTGCTGAAGCAATTGCCTGATGCCGTTTTAATAACACCTGTATTTCATAAAGAATCTATTGAGGTTATAAAAAAATACAATGCAAACAATGTTATTGTTAGTACGATTAACGACCCTTTAGAATTAAACGGTATTACTAACTACGTGGGTCAAGATTTAATACAAAGTGGTCGTATTGCTGCAAGACTCATGGAAATGATTGTGCCAAGAAATAGAGATATTTTAATTGTTCATCTTGATGAAGTTTTTAATAATTCTATTCACATGCAACTAAAAGAAAAGGGGTTTAAAAATTACTTAAAACATATATCTAATAGTAACTACAAACTAAAAACTTATAGTTTACAACAAGCAGATTTGGATGAAAAACTGCATGATTTATTGAACAAACCAAATGCTATTTCGGGTATTTTTGTAACTACATCTAAAGTATACAGTGTAGCAAAAATTGTTGAAAATTTCCCTGACTTAAATATTAAAATTATTGGATACGATTTGTTAGATGAGAATATAAAGTATTTAAAAAAGGGTGCTATTGATTTTTTAATTAATCAAAATCCAAAACACCAAGCCTATCTTTGTATAACTCAACTTGCAGAGTATTTTCTTTTCGATAAAAAAATTCCAAAACAAAAATTATTACCAATAGATATTGTTAATTCTGAAAACTTTGATGGCTATACAAATAATTAAATTATACCAGCTTTAAAACCCCAAAAGATGAAGGGGTGTGAAAATTTGGCTGTTTGGTTTGAGGATCTACCCAAGTTATCCAAGTAGGCTCATAACAGCCATTTGCTTGTTTATTATATTTAGCACGATAAATTCCAGTTTCAATTTTTCCTTCTTTTAGTAAATTAAACTCCTTTAATGATGCTAAACTTATTGAACCTTCAACAGTAAAACAATTATCTTCTTTAAAAGATTTTACGCTAATATCTTGTGTTGGCCAATTCCAATTAAAATCAAAATTCTTATTGGGTTTCGCTATAAAATCCATAATTCTAGGCTTTGGGTCAATCTCTAAACAATAATACGGATTCAAGCTTTTGTCTGATCTAAAAAAAAGTTCAACACGATCAGAATTATTAATACTAGCTTTAGTATTATCAGTGGTATCAATAAATACTGAACTATCAAAAACCTTAAAACAAAAGAACAAATATTCAGTATTATAAAGTGCTTTAAATTCAATTTTATCAATTTCTTTTTTGTCCCAAGGCGAGACAAAATTATTTAAAACGTTGGCATACTCCCACACCTTGTCATCTCCTTTGCCTGTAATAATTATTGCGTTATTATTAATTGAGTTAACCTTATATGTTTTCAATAGTATTTAATTTTAGATTAATAAATGTAGTGACTGTAATGTTTTTGCTAAGAAAAAATAACCGTTTTATTATTATAAACCATAACTTTTCTTTTGGCATGAAGCTTAACTGCTCTTGATAGCACAATTTTTTCTAAATCACGGCCTTTTGCAATTAAATCCGACACACTATGATCGTGTGAAACATGTGCAACATCTTGTTCTATTATTGGTCCTGCATCTAATTCTTCTGTAACGTAATGACTTGTTGCTCCTATAATTTTAACACCACGCTTATAAGCAGAATGATATGGTTTTGCACCAACAAAGGCAGGTAAAAAAGAATGATGAATATTAATAATTTTACTTGGGTAATTACTTATTAATTTATCTGAAACTATTTGCATATATCTGGCTAATACAATAAAGTCGATATCATACTTGTTTAGTAATTCCAGTTGTCTTTCTTCGGCTTTTGCCTTTGTGTCTTTAGTTACAGGAATATGATAGAATGGAATTTTAAAATTATCTGCTATAGATTTTAAATCGTTATGATTGCTAATTATAAAAGGAATTACTAACCCTAATTCTCCAGAATTATAACGCCCTAATAAATCGTAAAGACAATGATCGTATTTAGATACAAATACAGCCATTTTTAATTTTGCATCTGAAGCGTATACTCTCCATTTCATATTAAATTTATCTGCTAATGCAGCTTTAAATAGAGTTTTAAAATTTTCAATTGAAAAATTGGTGCTTTCAAATTCGCCTTCCAAACGCATAAAAAAAGTGTCCTGAACCCTATCAACATGCTGATCTATATAAACAATATTGCCTCCATTATTTGCAACAAAAGAAGTAACGGTTGCAATAATATTTGGTTGATCTTTACAATTAATTAAAATAATAATTTTAGCCACATCCATTAATTTTAAGCATATATTTAGAGATATAAATAGTTGAACTTATTATAATTTACCTCTAAAAAATGAATACAATAATAATAAATAGAATAGATTTAATTGCTAAAAAATGATGAGTAAAAATACATTTTGTTGAAATATCATTAAGTACGAGAATCCTTAAAGATAAAATTTTATAAAAAGGCTCATTTTAAGAAAACAAAAATATGTAAAGCTTAACTTCCTCTTAAATGTGCTTTGATATACTCGGTTGGAGAATAGTTTGTTGTTTTTTTAAATTGCCTATTGAAGTTTGAAATATTATTAAAACCAGATTCAAAGCATATTTCAGAAATATTATACTTTTCTTCCATCAATAATTTACAGGCATAACCAATACGAACTTCGTTTAAATATTCACTAAATGTCTTTCGGTTTACACGTTTAAAAACTCTACTAAATGCTGTGGGATTCATACAGGCAATGTTAGCAACATCTTCTAAAGTTATACGGTTTTTAAAATTCTTAATAATATATTCGTAAACTTCAGCTAGGTTTGTTCTTCCTGTCTTTTTAAATGAATTTACAAACCCCATACTAGAAAGTAGCTTATACTCTTGATGATTAGCTAATAGGTTTAAAATTTTAAAAAAAGAAACGGTTTTATCAAAACCTTTTAAGTTTTCTAATTTCTTAATTCTTTTAATAACTAAACTTAAATCTCCAAAAAATCTAACTCCGTATTGTGCATTATCAAATAACTTTTTAATAGCATTCATTTCTGGCATATTAAAAAATGTATTACCAGCAAAATCTTCTTTAAAATGAATAGCTATTGCTTGCGCCATAAGCTTAGAGTTTTCTTCAAAATACTCTTTATCATTAAGCCACATGTGAGGTAAATTTTTACCTATTAAAATAATTTCGTTTACATTAAACTGCTCTATATTATCGCCAATAAATCTTGTTCCAGAACTTTTTAGTGTTAAAACTAATTCTAATTCTGGATGATAATGCCATATTTTTAAAAAATTTGGGTAACAATGATTTCTAATTGAAAAAGAGGTGTTATTCAATTTAGTACTTCTATCTAATAAATGTAATTTCATTGCTACGCTATCATTTACAATACATGAATATTTGCGATTAATATATAAAATATTTAGATTTAAGCAAAAAAAGTATCGATAAAAAACTGAATTATTTTCTATTAACCTGAAACATTAGAAAGTAGCGTTATATTTCTCGTTTGTAAAAATTAAGTTCTTAATAAAAACACACTTAAACTTAGGGCTCCTTGTGCTCCAATCACTAAAGATTGTTCGATATCGGCAGTTTTTGATGGTCCAGAAAGTAATACTCCAAAATCGTTATCTGTGTCTTTTAAAATATGATAGCCTTGATGTAAATATGGTATAATCTCACTTTCTTTAACTACTAAAATTAAATGTTTAGTAATAAAAGGTAAAACACGTACAGGCAATTGATTATCGCTAACCCAAACCGCGCCGTTTTCGGCTACACCAAAAGTGCCTTCTAAAATAAGTACATCTAAATCGTCTAAATCATGTGGTTTTTTTAGTTCGATTAAATCAATGGTATTAAAAGGTTCTGTTCCTTTAATGTTTGAGTAATTAATTGTTGTATTAGGATATAAATGCTTTACTTGATTAATAACATCTTCGTTTGAAATTGCCTTAAAAACATGACCCCCAACTATTTCAACTTTCTTTTTAAATTCTGCAATATGATCAATATTGTCGTAAAAAACAGTCTCATCAATTATTGGTAAATCAATAAATTCTGGCTTATTCGCTTTTATTTTAGATAATATATTTGCTCTACTACTCATTTTTATTTCGGTTTTTAAACCAATCGTCAAAACTTTGTTTTGGTCCACTTGGTAAATCACGATGCTTTCCCCAAACGTTAGGTTTAGAATTAATTACCGCTTTTGGCAAATGGCGTAACGACCAACGTGCTACTTTTCCAATGGTTTGAAAACGGCTAGGATTAGAAAACGTATTGCCCATCATTTTCATAGACAATTTTTTAAGTGCTGGTTGTGGCGTTTCTTTTGTGATGATTTGTCGCCATTTGTACAACTGTTTATGAATATCAATTTTTACAGGACACACATCGCTACAAGAGCCACAAAGTGTAGATGCAAAAGGTAAACTACTATGCTTTTTTAAATCTTTTCCTGGCGACAGAATAGAACCAATTGGTCCTGGAATAGTAGCATTGTAACTATGCCCTCCACTTCGCCTATATATAGGACACGTATTCATACATGCACCGCATCGAATACATTGCAAAGAGGCTCTAAAATCTGGTCGTCCCAATTGTACAGATCTCCCATTATCAACTAAAACTATATGCATTTGCTGCCCCTCTCTTGGTCGCTTAAAATGCGAAGAATAGGTGGTTATAGGTTGCCCTGTTGCGCTTCTTGCTAACAATCTTAAAAAAACGCCTAAGTGTTCTTCTTTAGGTATCAATTTTTCAACTCCCATACATGCGATATGCACAGGAGCTAAGTGTGCACCCATATCTGCGTTTCCTTCGTTTGTACATACTACAAAACCTCCTGTTTCAGCTACTGCAAAATTTACACCTGTAATGGCTACATCCGCTTCAATAAATTTTTGTCTTAAATGCTTTCTGGCTTCATTGGTAAGGTACTGCGGATCGCCTCCACTAGGTTGTGTTCCTATATGCTCTTGAAACAATTCATCAACCTCTTCTTTGGTTTTGTGTATAGCTGGTAGTACAATATGACTAGGTGGTTCTTTGGCAATTTGTACAATATACTCACCCAAATCAGTATCAACAACTTCAATGCCATGGGTTTCTAAAAAAGGGTTTAGATGGCACTCTTCTGTAAGCATCGATTTGCTTTTTACCACTTTCTTAGCCTTGTTTTCTTTTAATATATTATGGACAATTTGATTATGCTCGTCTGCATTGGCTGCCCAATGTACTTGAATACCGTTTTTTAATGCATTTTCTTCAAACTGAATTAAATGATTATCTAAATTCGATAATGTATGGGCTTTTATTTGTGAGCCTAACTGTCTTAATTCTTCCCAACCTTTTACAGAATGAGCAGATAAATCTCTTTTATGACGTACAAACCATAGGGCTTTATCATGCCAATTTACTTTTTTCTCATCTTGATTAAATATAGTTGCAGCTTTAGAATGGCTCATAATTCTTATTGAATTGTGTTGTTTAAAATTTCGGCTATATGCAATACTTTTATGGGCTGCTTATTCCTATTTATCAAACCTTCTAAATGCATTAAACATGAGGTGTCGGTTCCTGTGATAACTTCTACGCCATTATCCAAATGATCTTGAATACGATCTTTACCCATTTTTACAGATATGGCTTCTTCGGTTACGGCAAATGTACCTCCAAAACCACAGCATTCATCTTTGCGAGTTAATTCCATTAGCTTAATGCCGTCAACTTCATTTAAAAGGTCTTCAATTGAAGAAAATGGTTTACCAACAATTTCTGAACAAGAACCTAAGCGCAAACCTCTTAATCCGTGACAACTTTTATGAATACCGACTTTATGAGGAAAATGTGCTTTTAGTTTTTTTACTTTTAAAATGTTGACAATAAAATCGCATAACTCATAAATATTATTGCGTACATTAATAACATCATCTGTTTGATTGATAATATTATAGTGATTTTTTACATGATAAGCACAACTGCCTGATGGCGTTACGATATAATCGAAATCTTTAAAATTTTTGATAAAATTATTACATGCTCCAACAGATTCATATTCGTAACCCGAATTTGCCATTGGCTGCCCACAACAGGTTTGTCCAGAAGGGTAAATAACCTCTACATTTAGCTTTTCTAAAACTTGTAATGTGGCTATACCTACTTGTGGATACAATTGATTAATATAACACGGAATAAATAAGCCTACTTTCATGATTTATATTTAAAAACAGGTATTTCAATCCAATTAAAAATGATTAAAATACTTGTTTATATTTTTTAAGATTTTGTTTAGTTTTTGCTATTTACTTCTGCTACAGTTTCTTTTTCTGTAAACGTATGTTTTGCATAATTTACTCCTAAAGCATCGTATCTATTTTTAAAAGTGTTAAGTCTAGCACTAAAATCTTCCCAATTTCTATTTTCTTTTGATGACCAAACGACTTCTGATAATGCAGACATTCTTGGTAAAATCATATATTCAACGTAATCGGTAGTTTTCATGTATTCTGTCCAAACATTTGCTTGTGCCCCTAACAGGTATTGTTGCTCATCGATTGTTAATTCTTCTGGCATAGGTTCATAAGCATATACATCGGCAACCGTTGTGTTTCCTCCAATAGCTAATGGTTCTTTAGCTTTGGCTTCATTGGTTTTAACTTGGTAATGATCGAAATAAAGAGAGTGTCCAGGCGTCATTATCACATCGTGTTTTTGTTTTGCTGCTTCAATTCCTCCTTTAGTACCTCGCCAAGACATTACGGTGGCATTTGGTGCTAAACCACCTTCTAAAATTTCATCCCAACCAATAATATTTTTTCCTTTGGTATTTAAATACTTTTCAATTCTTGTAATAAAATAACTTTGTAGTTCATGCTCGTCGTGCAATCCTTCTTCTTTGATTCTTTTTTGACAGTTTGGACATCTCTTCCAATTTGCTTTCGGGCATTCATCACCACCTATATGTATATATTCTGACGGAAATAACGGAATAACTTCATCTAAAACGTCTTGTAAAAATGCAAAGGTTTCTTCTTTTCCTGCACAGTACACATCATCAAAAACACCCCAAGTTTCTTGAACAATTTTTGGTGTACCTGCTGCTTGAATTCCTTTTCCTTTTTCAGATCCCATATCGTTAGTCACCTTTGTTGGTTCTTCTGGAAAGCAACTTAAATAAGGATATGCTGCTATGGCTGCGCTACTATGCCCTGGCAATTCTATTTCTGGAATAACCGTAACGTGTTTTGAAGCCGCATACGCCACAATTTCTTTAATATCTTCTTGCGTGTAAAATCCGCCATATCTTTTTTGATCGTTTTCAGTTCCTGGATGATGCCCAACAATGGTTCCGTTTCTCCAAGCCCCAATTTCGGTAAGTTTTGGATACTTCTTAATTTCTATTCGCCACCCTTGATCTTCGGTTAAATGCCAATGAAATGTATTCATTTTATGCATGGCAATTAAATCGATATATTTTTTAACAAAATCTTTTGGAAAGAAATGGCGGGCTACATCTAAATGCATCCCTCTGTATTTAAACCTTGGGCTATCGGTTATGCTTACCGCAGGAATACTTAATTCTTTTATACTATCATCTTTAGATTCTATGCTAGCTGGCATTAATTGTCTTAAAGTTTGAATACCGTAAAAAATACCTCTTCCATTTTTACCAGCTATGGTAATTGTATTGTACGATACATTTAATTGATATCCCTCTTCACTATCAATTGTATTATCTAACTTGAGAGTAATATTACCTTCTCCTTCTGTAGCAAAACTAATATTATGCCCTGTTGCTAAACTTAACATATTGGCTAATAATTCGGCTTCGTTTTTTAGAGCTTCGCTACTAATAATTTTAGTGTCAGCATCCACTAAAAACCTACCCGTTAGCATGCTTATTTGAGATGGTTTTGGAATGATATGATAGTCTGAATCTGTGTTTTTAACCTCTTTGTATTTATTGTTGCAAGAAAAAGCGAATAGGCATACAAATGCAATAATTGAAATTCTCATTTAATTTATTTTTTAGTTTTTATAGTTGATATATTTTTTCCATTAACATCCATTTTTCACCTGGTTTAGCAGTTGGTAAGGCTTGTTGGTATTTCCACATTAAAGTTTCCCACTCTTGTACTTTTGGGTTATTGGCATCCATTTTAGATTTCTTTTCAAATGAAAAAGAATCGTTTACTTCCATAATCATAAACATGCGATTGCCTACGTTGTAAATTTCTAAGGTTTCAATACCAGAATCGATAATACTTTTCGTTATTTCTGGCCATATTTTTTCGTGATATTTTTTGTATTCTGCCATGAGTCTTGCATCATCAATCAAATCTAAAGCAAAACAATATCTTTTTAATTTTTTCATTGATGGTTTATTCTGTTACGTGTAACACATCATCAGTCGCTTCGTGCCTTTTAAACACTCGTAAACCATACCAAGCAATATAAATAAAGCATAATAGTGGTAAAATGAATGAAAAATTAACTTCTGAAACCCCCATTATTTGTGTATCTGCTACACCATTACCGCCTGCATCAATAATCATCCCTTGTAATTTAGGCATTAAAGCACCACCAACAATGGCCATAACTAACCCTGCAGAACCTACTTTTGATTGTTCTTCAGTTAAATCGCCTAAAGCGATACCATAAATGGTTGGAAACATTAATGACATAAAAAAAGAAATGGCAACTAAACAATATAAACCAACTTCTCCTTGAATAAAAATTGTTCCTGCTGTAAATAACATTGAAAAAACAGCAAAATACATTAGTAGTTTTCCTGAGCTCATAAAACGCAACATATAGGTACCTACAGCTCTACCAATAATGAAAAGTATAAAAGCTGCTAATTGATAATCTCCTGCCGTTACACTATCTATACCAATAGCTTCTGCATATTGATAAATGTATGTCCAACACATAATTTGTGCTCCTACATATAAAATTTGAGCTAAAACTCCTAAAACATATTTTGCATTTCTTCCTAGAGTTACAAAGGTCTCTCCAATACTTGGCATCTCCCCTTCTTCTTTAGATTGTGGCATTTTGCTAACTACAAATAGAACAAAAATAGCAATCAAAACTAATCCTAAAATTACATATGGGTTACGAATAACCATTAAGTCTGCTGTTTTTATGGCTACCTTAGAGGCTTCATCTAAAACAGAAAAATCTGAAATATCATCTGATTGTAAGTTCTTTAAAACAAATTGTTGAGCAACAATTAATCCAGCAATTAAGCCTACAGGGTTAAATGCTTGTGCTAAATTTAAACGTTGTGTAGCTGTTTCTTTAGCGCCCATAGCCAAAATATATGGGTTTGCCGCTGTTTCTAAAAAAGCCAACCCAAAGGTTAATACATACAACCCAATACAGAAAAACCAAAAACTCTCTGTTTGTGCTGCTGGAAAAAATAAAAGAGCTCCAGTTGCGTATAACGCTAAACCTATTAAAATACCCACTTTATAGGAATACTTTCGCATAAACATAGCCGCTGGCAACGCCATACAAAAATAACCTCCATAAAATGCCATTTGCACCCAAGCTGCTTCAGAATTAGAGAGTTCTAATACTTTCTTAAAAGCCTGTACCATAGGGTCTGTAACCGCATTAGCAAATCCCCAAAGGGCAAATAAAGAAGTAACTAAAATAAAGGGGATTAGTACCTTTTTTGATACTACAGGTGGTTTTATCTGGCTCATTTTTTATTGGTTTTAATAATGTGTTAAAAATTACTGAACTATTTTTATTTCATCTATTTTTTTCGCTAAACAACTTATAAGCTCCTATCTAAATGGGTATATCCGCCATCAACAAAAATTAATTGTCCTGTTGTATGACTCGATCTTTCTGAAAGCAAAAACACCACCATATCTGCAATTTCCTTGGGGGTAGTCATTCTGTTTTCTAATGGAATTTTATCTGTTATTTGTTTTAAACGTTCTTCAGGATTATCAAAGGTTTTAATCCATCTATCATATAAAGGTGTATAACATTCTGCTACAATAACTGCATTTGCTCTAATACCATAAGGTAATAACTCAACTGCCCATTCTCTTGTTAAAGCATTTCTTCCTCCATTAGCTGAGGCATAACCCGATGTGCCTCCCTGACCTGTTAGCGATGTTTTAGAGCCTATGTTTACAATACTTCCTTTACTCTTTTTTAATTCTGGTAAAGCGTGATGTACAATAAGATAGTAGTGTACTAAATTGCGTTTTAAAGACTCTATAAAATCTTCATAATTTCCATTTTCTAGACTTACACCATCGTTTACCCCAGCATTATTTATAACCCCTTCTATTCTTCCATATTTTTCAACTACATATTCAACAGCCTTTTTACATTGTTTAGGGTCTGTTAATTCTGCAATAAAATAGTCGGCTTCTTTACCTTCTAATTTTATTTTATTTACAAGCTGCTCTGCGCTAGCCTTATTTCTGCTAATAATTACAGGAATAGCACTTTCTTCGAGTAAGGCTTCGGTAATCCCTAAACCAATACCTTTAGATCCTCCGGTAACAATAACCACTTTATTTTTTAAGTTTAAATCCATGTCTTTTTAGATTTTTTAAGTTGATAGATTGTAGAATTCAACCGCATTGTTACCAAACACTTTTAATTGTTCTTGGGTTGAAAAATCTTTCGTATAGTTTTGAATAATATTGAGTTGCTCTTCGTATTGTGCCGCAAGTAAACATACTGGCCAATCGGAACCATACAAAATTCTATCGGTGCCAAAAGTATTGAATATTACATCTAAATATGGTGTGAAATCTGAAACTTTCCAGTATTTTAAATCGGCTTCTGTTACCATGCCTGATACTTTACAAAACACATTTGGTGCTTGAGATAGTTCGGTTATTTTAGATTCCCATTCCTTAATTTCTCCCGATTTAATATATGGTTTTGCCATATGGTCGATAACAAATTTCTGATTTGGAAATTTATTCACTAAAGCGATAGCGGCATTTATTTGTGGAGGAAATATTAAAATATCGTAGGTTAAATTAAATTGTTGCAATTTACTAATCCCATTCTGAAAATCTTTCCCCAACATAAAATCGTTCGCCTCTGCTTGTACAATATGCCGAACACCTTTAAGTTTAGCATCTTCTGAATAATGCGCCAAACGTGCTTCTACATCTTTTGTTTTTAAATCTACCCAACCTACAACTCCTTTAATAAAAGGGTTTTTGTTGGCACAGTCTAATAAAAATTCGGTTTCGGTTTCACTTTGATCTGCTTGTACAGCCACACAGCCAGCAACATCATTCGCTTTTAAAATAGACTCTAGGTCTTGAGGCAGAAAATCTCTACGGATAACTTGCATAGAATCATCAATCCAAGCATCTCGAATAGGATCGTATTTCCAGAAATGTTGATGGCTGTCTATAATCATTCTCCGTATGCTTTTACAATTTGTTTTGAAGTTCCTAAACCTTCAATTCCTAATTCCATAACGTCTCCAGATTTTAAATATCTAGGAGGATTAAATCCTAAGCCTACTCCAAATGGGGTTCCTGTTGAAATGATATCGCCAGGCAATAAAGTCATGAATTGACTAATATATGAAACGACTTCTTGCACGTTAAAAATAAAATCGGAAGTTGATGAATGCTGTAATCTTTCGCCATTAACATCTAACCATAGCTCTAAATTATTAGGGTCTTTAATTTCATCTTTAGTAGCAATAAATGGCCCAACAGGCGCAAACGTATCGCAACCTTTACCTTTACACCATTGCCCTTCTTTTTCGATTTGAAAAGCTCTTTCAGAAATATCGTTGTGCAATACATATCCCGCAATATGGTTGTAAGCGTCTTTTTCTTCTACGTAAGATGCTTTTTTGCCAATAACAATGGCTAACTCTACTTCCCAATCTGTTTTTTCTGAGTTTTTAGGAATGATGACATGATCATTTGGCCCGCATAATGCTGTTGTAGATTTAAAAAACAATACAGGTTCTTTTGGTACGGTCATACCTGCTTCGGCAGCATGTTTAGCATAATTTAAACCTACGCAAACTATTTTTGATGGTCTTGTTAAGGGTACTCCTAAACGCTCATCTTTGCTTACTTTTGGGCAACTGTCTTGGTTTGTTTTTAGCCAATTTTCTAATTGTTCTAACCCGTTACCTCCAAAAAATTCTTCGTTGTAATCTTGTCCAAAAGCAGAGACATCAATTCTTGTTCCGTCTTCTAATTGTACTCCTGGTTTTTCGTTTCCTTCGGCTCCAAATCGTATTAATTTCATTTTTTATGTTTTGGTTTTATGATTCAAAAAAATCTAATTCTGCTATAGCTGCTGTTTTTTTACCTCCAGCAATTACTGTTGATTCTATTCTTATGTATCTCGTTGTTACTTCTTTTTCAAATTGATGTGTTCTAGTTACAGGATCGTTAATTAAGTTTCCAAATTCGAAACTTTCTAATATTGTCCATACAATACCATCATTACTTATCTTAATAACTCCTTTTTCAATCATTCCATCGGCGTTGTGCCTTTGAGGGGTATAAGCAAAACCTTTAATCGTTTTGTGTTCCCCAAAATCTATATTCAAATGATGTTTAGATCCTGTTTCTTTAGATTTCCAATAGGTGTCTGGATTTTCATCAAATGCCATAATATCAAAATGTTCTGGCTCAAAACTATCGCTAGCTAAACTTTTCCAACTGTTTTTAAGAATGCCTAGTTTTTTTGAAGCTTCGCTACCTTCAACATTTTTAGCAAATGCTTTTGCTTTAACTTCTCCTGCTGTCATTTTAAACGACTCTTCAAACAATTTTGAATCTTTTGTTGGTGTACTACTATCTGTAGTGTACCTAATTTCCAATGTTTTATTAAGGTTTCCAGAGCTATCTTCTCCATGTGGTTTCCAACCAAACGCGTGTTTTTTAGGTTGAATACTTACCAAACCATCTAAGTTTCTTGTAATGCTTAATTGTGGTGGGCGTATTTTATAATAATGTGCTGTAATATTTGAAATTGCAGGACTTAATCGCGATTGCAATACACGAACTCTAAATTTGTTTGATGTAACTTCTGCAAAACGTAGAATACGTTTGTAACCAATATTGGTTGCTGCAGCTATCTCTTTCCAGTCGTTATCTAACCAAGCATCGACTGCATGTTTTTCAACACGTTCGCTATGAGTTGTAATGGCTTCTTGAATGACGATGCGATTTATTGTTATTGGTGCTTTGGTTTCTATAACACTATTTTTTTCTTCAGTATCTAACAATTCAAAAGTCGTAATATCATCATCTAAAACATTTTTAGCCCCCAATGCTTCTGCGAATAAATTAGTAGTATATGTTTCGTTTATACGTTGACCTACTTCATTTAAAACACGTACATCTTCATCAGAGAATTTACCATCTCTATTTGGTGGTATATTTAATAAAAAAGTGCTGTTACCACCAACTGAACGTTCGTACATATCAAAAACATCATCTGCATTACGTACCTTTTGTAAAGTTTCATCTCTATAAAACCAACCTTCTCGAATAGAAGTATTGGTTTCTGCTTGTTGGTAGTGTAAATACTTAGCATCGTAAAGTTTTTCTCTACTGCCAATATCTTCTTGCATTATATCTGTAAAACTATTCATTTCATGAGGGTTTGCTTCATACGGAATGATATTCCACTCGGTATCTCTGGTTGCTCCAGATTCGTTACCACACCAACGTATATCCTGCTTACCAAACACCACTGCTTCTGGTGCCAAAGTTGAAATTAACTCTTTCCAAGCAAAATAATTATATTTTTGCCCGCCTTTTCGTTTTGGGTGTGCGCCATCAAACCAAACTTCATTAACAGGTCCATATTCGGTTAATAATTCGAATAATTGGTTTAAAAAATATTCGTTATAATCATCCACATTAAAAGTAAATGTGGTTTTATTTTTAAATGGTCTGCCTTCAACTGGTCTTGGAATAACACGATCTGAGTATTCACTTAAATTACCGTACAACCCTTCTTCACTTTCAATTTGATATAAATCTGCTGGCGATAAATATAGTCCTAATTTTATTCCATATTTCTGACATGAAGCAGATAATTCTTTTAAAATATCACCTTTCCCTTCTTGAAATTCAGTAGACATAACACCATGTTTTGTATAACGACTTTGCCAAAGTACAAATCCATCGTGATGCTTAACAGTAATAATAACCATTTTCATATTAGCCGCTTTCATGGCTTCACACCATTGGTCGGTATCTAAATTTTTAAGATCAAAAATTTTAGGATCTTCCATCCCATTACCCCATTCCATTCTGGTAAACGTATTGGGTCCAAAATGAATAAATGCTATAAATTCATTTTTTAAAGCTTCATATTGATTTTTGGTAGGTACAACATGAGCAGCTTTTATAATAATGGAATCTTTAGTATCATTGGAATCTATACTAATGGTAGAACTGGTTTGCATTAGCAAACCATTATTGGTTTTAGAGCACGAAACAATTAATAACGTTAAAATGATATATGCGAAACTATTTTTCATAAGGATAAAATAATAAATCTATTTGGTAATTTTTATTGAATAAGCATAAGTATCGCTTTCTTTAAATTTATTAGGTAAATACGAAGGCATATCTATAACAAAGTCAGCTCCTTTTTGTATTCCTTTTAAAGATTCTCCTGTTGCCAATAATTTTATTTCTGGTTGATAAGAAGGTTTAAAATCTCTAATTATCACTTGTGAGTTCCATTTTGGGATTATTGCAAAATAAGCCTCTTCATTTTGAGTAAAGAAAATTTCTTTTACCGCAAAACCAGGTTCGGGGTTTATGGTTTGTTTTAATATGACATCGCCGCCCAAGTAATGTTGTTTAGGTTTGTAGTTTTTTTTACCTTTTAACGACCATTGAAAAGAATTGTTCCAAGGTGTTGTTCCGTAAATAGCCTCTCCGTTTGTCTCTAGCCATGCTCCTATTTGCAACAATCGTTCTTGCATAATTACAGGAATACTTCCGCGTCCGTCTGGTCCTATATCTAATAATAAATTCCCTCCTGTGCTTACTATATTTATTAAGTTAAGTACTAATGCTTTTGGTGAATTATAATCTTGAATATCTTCATTTTGATTATATCCAAATGAGAAGCCCATACCACGACATTCTTCCCAAGGTTTATCAAATTCTGGGGTTGCTGCTTCATATTCAGTCGTAAAATACCCACCATGTTTTTTCCTTATACCTTTACCCCATCTATCATTTACAACAACCGATTCTTTAACAGAAGATTCATTAAAAAGCCATGCTAAAAATTCTTTAGACTTCCATTTTTCATCTTCCATATCCCATTCGCCATCGGCCCATAAGATATCTGGTTTATAGTTTTTTACTAAATCTTTTATTTGTGGTAAAAAATGCTCATCAACAAACCGTTCTCTATCATTTAACCACAATGGGTGATACCACTCGTAGAGCGAATAGTACAATCCCATTTTAACATCTGTTTTTTTTACTGCTTCAGAAAGTTCTCCAACCAAATCGCGTTTAGAGCCAACTTCAACGCTATTCCATGCAAACCCTCTATCATTTGCCTCTTTACTAGGCCACAAAGTATAACCATCATGGTGCTTTGAGGTTAGCACAATATATTTTGCTCCAGATTTTTCAAATAGTTTAGCCCATTCATCTGGTTTAAATAAATCGGCTTTAAACATATCTCCAAAATTGTAATAAGAAAAGTGATCTCCATACGTTTTTTTATGAAAATTAGCTACTTCATCACCTTCAAACGTTCCATTTCCAAAAAGCGATTCACTTTGCAACCAATATTGGTACCACTCAGAATACGTTCCTTTAGGAGACCATGCCGGAACAGAATAAGGCCCCCAATGGATAAAAACACCAAATTTAGCATCTTGAAACCATTTTGGAATGGGGCGCGCATCTAATGATTCCCAAGTTGGTTGATATTTGCTTTGCCCATTAAGCAAGCCATTAGAGACTAAGAGAAGAATAGCTATTATTAGAATATTTTTTTTTGAACTATTCATAATTTAATTTTCATAGATTTTAAAAGTCCATGCATCGTGTGATGGCATTTCTGCATACTTAATACTTTTGGTATTAATATACATTTTTCCATTAGAATAATTCCATGTTAAATTTTTATCTACTCCTAATAATTTTACTTTAGCATTTTCACCTGGATTGGGAATACTTAAAATCAATTCATTTTCTGGCCATTCAAAACTAGTAGCATAAATATCCCCATTGTTTTGCGTATAACATAAATATGTTTTTAGAGAGGAATAACTTCCTTTTATACCATTTCTTGATTTTTCTTGGTCTAAAAACAAGGCAGAAGTTGGAACCAATTGCTTCGCTACGTTTTTTGTATTCCAAAATAACGCGATAGATGCATTTTGCTTTTTCTCTCTATATTTTATTTGAATCTTGTATAAATCGCCACGTTTTAATTTTATTTGACCTGTTGATGACGCACTAGTCTTTGCTTCCATAACTTCAGATTGTGAGCCTGTTGCTGTATAATTTTGATTTATTACTAGTACATCATTTATGTATACAGCAGCTTCATCATCAGCTTTAATTTCAAAAAAGTAAGTATCGGTTTTTGGTACTTCTATATAGCCGTTCCATTCTACTTGAAAATCATCTTCTTTAATTCCTTTCATAGGAGAGTTTCTAACCCAATTGAAGTTTATTTGGTTATCTATTCTGGTAAAAGCCACTTCTTTTTCTTCTTCTTTAATAGAAAAAGGTTCTGCGCCATAAATAGCATCGCCATTAATTTTAAGCCAGTTTCCTAATTGAATTAATCGTTCTTGCTGAATAAGCGGAATTTGTCCATCGGCTTTAGGTCCAACATTTAAAATCATACCCCCACCATTGGCAACTGTTTGCACAAACCGATGAATAAGATCCTGAGAGGTACCGTAAGCTTCTAAATCTTCATTTCTATTTAACCCGAAAGAGCGTCCTAACCCCCTTACTTCTGCCCAAGGTCTATCGGTTACTTTTATACCTGCACTGTATTCTGGTGTTAAATAGCCAACATCTAGCCCATGTCCCCATCGGTTATTAACTATAGCATCATCACCAACTACTTTATAATACCAATCTATTAATTCTGCCGAATGCCATTGTTTTGCGGTATTATACCACTCGCCATCTGCAAAAAGTATTGATGGTTTATAAGTAGAAATTAATTCTTTAAACTGAGGAATCATGTACTCTTTAACATAGGAGCCTATGCTATCGTGCGGATCGGTGTACCAACGGTGTAATGGATGATTCCATTCGGCAAGCGAATAATACAGTCCCATTTTTAGCCCTGATTTACGAACAGATTTGGTTAATTCTCCTACCAAATCTCTTTTGGGACCAACATCTACACTATTCCAGTTTCTATTATATTTACTAGGCCATAATGCATAACCATCATGATGCTTACTTACAAGCATTACATATTTTGCTCCTGCATTTTTAAATAATGTTGCCCATTCATCTGGATTAAATAATTCGGCTTTAAATAATGGTGCAAAATCTTTATAGGTAAAATGTTCTCCATAAGTGTTTTTCATAAAATTGGTTCGCAAAGAGTCTTTAGTCTGAATGCCTCTTAAAAACCATTCGGAGTAAGATTCTTTGCCTCCATAAGCTGGCACCGAGTATAATCCCCAATGGATAAAAATACCTAATTTAGCATCTTTAAACCACTCTGGATATGGGCGCTCGCTAATATTTTTAATATAATCTTCCTCTGTTTTTTGTTGCGCAAAAGCCGTTGTTATCAATAAAAAACAAATGCAAACCAATAAAACACTTTTTCTAATCATTATCCATTTAGTTTAATAAAGCCTCCATCAATAGGAAAATCGGTACCTGTTATAAATGATGCTTCGTCCGAACATAAATACAATGCTAAGTTTGCTATTTCTTCGGGTTTTCCCATTCTTCCGATAGGTTGAGTTTTCGACAATTTATCGAACATTTCATCTTCTTTTCCTGGATAATTTTTCTTAATAAACCCATCGACAAACGGAGTATGTACTCTTGCTGGCGAAATACAATTACAACGGATGTTATTATTTACGTAATCTTTAGCTACAGAATATGTCATGGTTAAAGCAGCTCCCTTAGACATGGAATACGCAAAGCGATCTGATATACCTACCGATGATGCAATAGATGCCATGTTAATAATAACGCCCCCGCCTTGTGCTTTCATTTTGGGTATTATTGCATAAATACAATTGTAAATCCCTTTTACGTTTACGTTATATACTCGGTCTAAATCTGATTCTTCTGTATTTTCTACATTTCCAACGTGTGCAATACCTGCATTGTTTACTAAAATATCTATCTTATTATTTTTAGTAATTGTATTTATAACTTCTTTTACTTGCTCATGATTGGAAACATCGCATTGGTAAAAATAGGCTTGACCTCCTCCATTCTTAATTTCTGCAACCGTTTGTTCGCCACTTTCTTTATTAAATTCTAATATGTAAATATGCGCCCCTTGTTGCGCAAAGGTTGTAGAAATGGCCTTTCCTATACCACTTGCTCCACCTGTAATAATTGCCGATTTTCCTTCTAAACTAAACTTTGACATTATTTTTTGTTTTATTTATTTTTTATAGTGATACTCCTCTTTTCCAAGGTATAAAATCATCTTGACCTAATTTTGTTGCACAGGTTTGATGCCTTCCGCTTGCTACTTCAATAATTAAATCGATTAATTCTCCTGAAAGTTCTTCTTGACTTTTTTGTTCAGAAATTAATCGTCCTGCATCAAAATCTATAATATCTTTCATTTTTGCTGGCAGCATTGAGTTTGACGATATTTTAATAACTGGGCAAATTGCATTTCCTGTTGGTGTGCCTAATCCTGTCGAAAACAATATAATATTTGCTCCAAAACCTGCCAAACCCGTTGTGGATTCTACATCGTTTCCTGGTGTACACAGTAAATTTAAGCCTTGTTTTGTAGCATATTCACCATAATCGATAACATCTGCAATAGGGCTTCTACCGCCTTTAGTTGCAGCTCCAGCAGATTTTATGGCATCGGTAATTAAACCATCTCTAACGTTACCGGGAGATGGATTCATATCAAAACCAGAACCTACCTTTTCGGCTTGATCGCTATAGCGTTCCATAATATGCATAAATTTATTAGCGACCTCTTCGGTTGGACATCTATCAATTAAATCTTGCTCTACACCACATAATTCGGGAAATTCAGACAAAATACTTCTTCCTCCAACGGCATTAATTTTATCTGATACAACACCTATAAGAGGATTTGCTGTAATTCCAGAAAAACCATCAGACCCTCCACACTCTAAGCCAATACTTAGCTTACTTAAAGGTGCAGGTTGCCTTTTTATTTCGTTAGCTTTTTGCAATGCTTTATAAGTATCTTTTAATGCTTCCGATAGCATTTCATTTTCTGTTGTATATTGTTGTTGCTCAAAATACAATACAGGTTTATCTGTAATAAAACAATCTTGTAGCGCCTCTTGCAGCATACTTATTTGTGCATGTTGGCATCCTAAACTTAATACAGTGGCCCCTGCCACATTTGGATTTTTAATGTACCCCGCCAGTAAATTTACTAAAGCTTGAGCATCATCTTTTGTGCCTCCGCAACCACCTTCGTGAGTTAAAAACTTAATACCATCAATGTTTTTAAATACTTTTTGTGATAGCTTTTCTTCTTCATAAAGAGCATCTTCTCCTCCATTAACTAAACTTCGCAATTTTAGTCGGTAAGGGTTTTCTTTTTTAAAACCTAATTCTGCTTCAAAAGCTTCTTTTAACACTTTTAAATTTCGGTTTTGGCAGAACACCATGGGTATGAAAATCCAATAATTTGCTGTACCTACTTGACCGTCTTTTCTATGATAACCTAAAAATGTTTTTTCAGCTAAACCGTTTATAAAAGGTTTTTCATATTGGTAATTAACCCGTTTATATTGATACGGTGCAGCAATGTGTTTTAGGTTTTCTGTGGTTATTAAAGCACCTTCTGCTATAGTCTTTGTGGCTTTACCAACTGGCACACCATACATGGTAATAACTTCTCCTATATTGAACGGTTGTAAAGTAAATTTATGTTTTACAGGTATATCTTCAATAACAAGAATCTCTTTTCCTTTAACTAATAACTTAGATCCTTTGCTAATATTTGATAATGCTACCGCAACATTATCTGATGGAGATATTATTAAATTATTTCTCAATTTGTTACTATCTTGTTAGTTGCTATTTATCTCTTTTGATGAGATTTTTGAAGTCGTTTAAGCTTTTATGATATTTGTTTGTATCGTTTAAAGGTACTTCATCAACAAAAATAAGTATCTGCCACACATCCCCCTAACATTTAAAAGACCTTAACTAATACTTTTTTTGCAGTAAAGCTGGATTTAAGATTTGTTAATGACATTATTCTTCATATATTATATGCGCAAACACTAGTTAATAATTTGATTTACAACCACATACAAGAGTGTATGGAATTTACATTTTAAGTTGATGAGTTTCTTTTTTTTTACATCGCCTGAACGATGCGTAATCTTCTCTCCACGGATATAGTGTCTAACGCTAATGGGTTATCAAAAGAAACACTACTTTAATTTTTATAAATTCGTTTCATCCACTATGCACACCATGACTAGTTGTGATACAATATAATTTTGCATTTTTTATGTCTTTAATTAATTTAATCTACTTAAAGTTTTATATCAATAATAACAGGTAAATGATCCGACGGATATTTGCAATTTTCAGAATCGCTTAACACAGCATATTTTAATACTTTTATATTTTCTTTACTTGTAAAAATATAATCAATCCTATCCAAAACTGGCGTATTAAATTTAAACCCATTAAATGTTCCTATTGGCCCAAAAGGCTTAAATTTACTTACTTGTTTGGAATCATTCAAGGTTTCTAAAAGTAGCTGAACAGGCTTTTCTTCTGGTTTTAAATTAAAATCTCCCATTACAATTACAGGCAGATTAGCCGTATTTAATTCTGCTATCTTTTTAAGAATTAGTGCTACGCTATTTACTCTTGCTAATGTTCCTATATGATCAAAATGCGTATTAAAAACAAGAAATTGTTGTTTTGTAAATTTATCTTCAAACCATCCATAAGTACAGATACGCTCTATGTAAGCGTCCCAACCAACAGAAATTTTACTAGGAGTTTCACTTAACCAAAATGTTCCTTCATTTAAAATATTAAACTTTTCTTTATTAAAAAATATAGCACTGAATTCCCCTTTGGTTTTTCCATCATCCCTACCAACACCTATATAGTTATAATCGACCAATACACTATCTAAATATGTGACTTGGTGGTATAGGCCTTCTTGTATGCCAAAAATATCAGGTTCGTAAAATTGTATTTGGTTGCTTAAAAACGCTTTTCGGTTGGACCACGCAATATCACCACCGTTAGGGTCGTCATAGCGTATATTGTAGGTCATGACCTTATAGGTTTGGGCAAGCAAGATATTCGATAAAAACATTGAAATTAATAAGATGTAATACTTTTTCATTGATGGTTTAATTTATAATTACTTCGTCTGCAAATACCCACGATGGTAGACTAGCGGCATGGTGCCAATATGGGGCTTTAGTTAAATTTTCAGCTTTAATTTTCAGGTATCTTAGCACTGTTGATGGTATATCCAAATCAAAGTATTGTATGTCGTTTACCTTGCTTTTTTTGTTCAAGGGATATGCATTTGCTACTTCGCCCAGTTTATGATATGTTTTACCATCAAGGGAGCCATAATAAGCAACTTTAGCGGGGAAAAATACAATATGGTTGGTAACTTGTAAAAAAGCCATAGAAACGGTCGAGATATTTTGAGGTGCTTCTAAATCGACGATGGCCTCTAAATGATTGCCCTCAAAACCTAACCAATTGGAGTAGAAATTGCTGCCACCCAAAGCGCCATCGGTTAACGCCTGGGGGTCTTCCTTGGCATATTTTTTTGGTTTGGTCAATAGAGTAACTGGTTTTCCTGATGCTTTATTGGGTTTGTTTGCCGCTGTAATGGTCTTTAAAAAAGCATTGTAATAATCGGTTACGGTATAGCCCATTTCGTTCATCAAGGTTATGTTGGCCGTATCGCAAGTGTTCTTAAAGTTTTCAAGCAATGCCGATACGTACTCGGTTTGGGTTAAGCGGTATTGTTGCGATACATTTTTTCGGCAAGCTTCTAAAGTGGCATAGTCTATTCCCAATCGTGCTTCTTTAACACGTTTTAAAACTTGGGGTTTGTTGATTACGGCTTTTTCGGCTTTATCGAAAAAGGTTATGTACTGCTTTAATAGTTCTGGATTCAAATAAGCATTAAAGGCTTGGGACGGATCGCCGTATAAAAACAAAAAGAAATCGGGGTGTTTCTGTATTTCGTTATGGATGGTATCGATATATTCTTTAACGAAAGGGCCTGCTTCTTGGTAATAGGCATTGGTGAATTCTAAAATAATATCGTCTACATTACTATCAGGATTCCAAAGTAATTTAGCCATTAAATAAGATCGTAATTCGAATAGTTCGCTGGGATTGTGGCTATGTTGCTCAAAAACCCATTTGGTATGGTTGTCCCTAAAAAACTGTATGTTGGGTTGAAGGCTGTACACATTTGGGAATGGTGCCAAAAAGTTAGTAAACTGAGTGGTGTAATCCCAGATACGGATATTATCGGTAAGTTGGCTCCAGCCCCTTAGGTCATTGGCAAAATCGGTGCACTTTTCGGTTATGGGGGCGCTTCGGTCGCATTCAATAGAGCATAGCGTAATCAGGACATTACTTAAAGGTTTTGTTTTACAAGGTTTTCTAGTGTATTGATAGGCTAATGTAGAAATGGTTTTGTTGGGAAATTCCTTAGCGACTTCATTAACAAACCGAATCATGGTTCCCGAGTGGCTGCCTTCCTCTTCATCTATTTTACTGCAATTGTCACAGGTACAATACTGTGTGTTATCGTTACTGCTTACCGAAATTACCGAAGCTTGCGGATATTGTTGAAATAATGAGCGTACCGAATCCTTTACAATTTGCAATACCTCGGTATTTGTAAGACATAATTGGGTAGGGAGACGCTTACCATTTCTTAGGGCGTAATACTCTGGATGTGATTTATAAAATTGTTCTTCGGGCAAAAATCTATGAAAGGTATGTACCCTGCCCTTTGGAACATAATGAGGGAAAGCTTCTTGGGTTACTTTTTGTTTATTGGCAAAATCTGGATTTTCATAGAATAGTTTGGAATGGACGGTACGGGTCTTTATCTCCGGATTATAGTTGTAATTAATTGGCAGCGGTAGGCTTAATGCATTTGAAGTGGGGATGTATTCGGTTTCTGGCGATAGCCATTTGCATCCTAAAAAGTCTTCTAAAAAATGATAGACCGCATAGCGAACGGATGCATCCGATCCTCCATTTATAATCAGGTTTTTGTTTTCTTCTTTAATGATGATTTGTTCTTTTTTTAAGCTATCATCTATTATGCTTCCTACATAAATTTTATGCTTGTCTGAATGCTGCGCCTCTTTAGCTACCAAATCCAAAGTAACTCCACTGATTTTTTTGATATAGCTTTGAAGGATTTCAGCAGATTCGTACTGACTTTGGTTCGCTTTATCAAGAAAAACTATTTCGTAATTGGATGTGCCGTTTTCTGTTAATTTTAAATGTGTACTTTCTTTACAAGAGCATGCTAAAAAAGTGATAAAAAGGAACACCCATGACGGTTTAAGTATTTTAATGCGATGGTTTGTCTGCTTATATTTCATGGGTGTTACGTTTAGTTTATTCTACAACATTGAAGGATGTTTTTATTAAATCTTTGGAGTTACCACCTACCATAACTTGAAATTCTCCGGGTTCTACGGTTTTTTCCATGTTTATATCCCAAATGGCAAGTTCTTCTGGTGTAAGTTTAAATGTGATTTTTTTGGTTTCCCCTTTTTTTATTCCAACACGTTTAAACCCTTTTAAAGTTTTTCTAGGTGTTGTAACACTACTGTACATGTCGTTAATGTATAATTGCACGACCTCTTCACCATCATAATCCCCAGTATTCTTTACATCTACTGTTACCGTTAAGGTTTCGTCCGCTTTTATGCTTTGGCTACTTAATTGTAAATTGGAATAGCTAAATGTGGTATAGCTTAATCCATGGCCAAAGGCATATAGAGGGTCTTCGCTTTCTGTAACATATCTGTGAATTGCTGAAGGTTTTTGGTTGTAATATATGGGCAATTGACCAACAGATTTTGGAAATGTGATGGGAATCCGTCCTGCGGGATTATAATCTCCAAAAAGAACATCGGCTACGGCTTTACCGCCTGCTTCTCCTGGAAACCATCCTTCAACTATGGCCGAAACATTGTTTTGAATCCAATTTATGGAGAGTGGCCTACCGTTTAAAAGCACACAGATTACTGGTGTGCCTGTTTCGTAAATGGCCTTTATAAAATCGTTTTGCACCCCATGCAGATCCAGTGTGGCAACATCTCTATTTTCTTCTACCAACTCCCGAGACTCTCCCAAAACCACAATCGCTACATCGGCTTTTTTAGCGATGTCTATGGCAGGTTGCATGTTTACCTTTTCTAAATTCCAACGCAAATGTGCTCTGGCGCCCCAACCGCCTTCCCATAGTTCTATACGCACTTTATATGCTCTTCCAGCTTCTACCTTCATTGGCGTAGTAACAATATTGGTGCCTCCTTTTTTCCAATTATCAATAACCAAT
Organism: uncultured Wocania sp.; assembly: GCF_964021735.1. NCBI lineage: Bacteria > Pseudomonadati > Bacteroidota > Flavobacteriia > Flavobacteriales > Flavobacteriaceae > Wocania > uncultured Wocania sp. Next base: position 27,334 of record NZ_CAXIBN010000009.1, read on the forward strand.
ACATCGTCTATCCACATACGAATGCCGTCGTCCGAACTTAATCCTATCCAACCGTCAAAAGGTGTTTTCGATTTTATAAAGCCTGTCCAACGCACCGAAATTTGGTCATCATTCACACCGTCTCCGGGAGACCAAGGCCAATCAAATTCCACTTGCTTATCTATGCGTGTCAGCACAGGATCGCCTTCTAAATTCATGTTATTAAAATATTCCCCTTTGAGTCCACTTTCAGACTGATCTGGAGTCAATAAGCATGACGTTGGTATGGCCTGTCCCTTTACAATCAATGGAACACCTTCATGATATAGTACATCCGTATCTTTTCCAACTACTTGTTTGATGCCCTCCAAAACCGTTGTTCCTGTTTTTTCTCTAACGGAATAGCCTCCTAATCGTGAAGCATCGGCATTAGGCCCTATTACAGCAATGGTTTTTAATGTTTTGCTAAGTGGTAAAGCGTTATCTTGATTTTTTAACAAACAAATGGATTTATGCCCTGCTTCTAAAACAATGTCCTGATGCGCTTGTGAATGAAACCGTTCGTCTATTAACTTCTGATTGGTATAAGGGTTTTCGAAAAGGCCAAGTAAAAACTTCAGCCTTAAAACGCCTCCAGCCGCACGGTCTATATGCTCCATGCTCAGTTTGTTTTCCTTAACAAGTTCGATAATGGTGTTTTGCCAAAATGTGGTTGAGAAATCATAAAATTGCATATCGACGCCTGCTTTAACGGCTTCTTGAATGCTCTCCTTTGGCGAACTTGTTACATAATGTGTGGTCTGCACATATTTTATGGCTCCCAAATCGGAAATGACAATCCCTTTGAAGCCCCATTCATCTCTCAAGACATCAGTTAATAACCAGTGGTTTACGGCACAAGGAACCCCATCTAACTCCGAATAGGCGCACATGGCTCCCAATGCTCCTCCTTTTACATAAGCTTTTTCGAAAACAGATAAAAAGTCTTCACGAGCGGTGCGTTCGCCAACAATAACTGGAGATGAATTCCCGCCAGCCTGCGGATAACTATGAACTGCAAAATGCTTAGGTTCGGCTACTATGGCATTATCTGATGCTAAGGTGTCGCCCTGAATGCCCTTTACCATGGCCAATCCTATTTCGCCCGCCAAATAAGCATCTTCGCTAAATGTTTCTGCTACTCTGCCCCATCGTGGTTCCCTGCCCACACCTAATACGGGCCCCAATCCGTAATGCACACCATGAGCACGGGCTTCGGTGCCTATTACACGACCTACCTGTTGCATTAAATCGGTATCCCATGTTGCTCCAAGTCCAATATTCATAGGGAATGCCGTTCCTCCTTCTCCTAAATACCCATGAAGCATTTCGCACATAATAAGCGCAGGAATGCCCCATCTGTTGGTTTTAATAACATGGTCTTGCAAATCATTAATGGTCTTTGCCGAACGCGGATATAGATCATGGATTGCTCCTACGCCCAAATCGCCTAGTTGTTGTATTGTTTTTTCTTTTGAAAACGCTTCATTTTCCTTAAAATCGGGACCTTTGTACATGTCCATCTGGCGTACTTTTTCCTCTAAGCTCATTCGGCTTAAAAGATCCTTAATCCGTTCTTCTACAGGAAGTTTGGGATTTTGATAGGGATAAGTGCTCTGGGCATTAAGGGTGTTTAAAAAGCCTAATAATGTGAATAGATAGATAAATGTTCTTTTCATTTTGAAATGATACTTAAAGTGTTTGCGTTAATTAATGTGTCGTGGGTTATAAAATAACTCTTATGTGGTTTACCGTTTATTTGAATCTCTTTAATGTATGCGTTGTTGGCTTCATTTTCTGGGGTATTGGATGTAATGACCAAGCTATCGTTTTTATAATACCGCTTATCCAAATGAATGGTTATCTTGTTAAAAACGGGTTTGGTAATGGTGTAAATGGGGTCTGCTGGCGAAACGGGGTAAATCCCCATCATGCTGTAAATTAACCAAGCAGACATGGTGCCTGTATCGTCGTTTCCGGGCAGGCCGGCAGGTTTGTTCGTAAAATAGGTGTTTATAAGTTGGGTTACACGTTCTTGTGTTTTCCATTCGTAACCTTCGGCAAAATTGTAAAGATAAGGATAGGCTATATCTGGCTCGTTGGCCATATCGAATTGTTTTTTGTCAAACACCTCGTCCAGTTTTTCTACAAACTGTTTTTTGCCTCCCATCATTTTCATCAGGTATTTGGTGTCGTGGGCAACCATAAAGGTGTATTGCCAAGAGTTGCCCTCAATAAAACCAAAGTTCTTTACAAAGTTTGCGCCCGTATCTGGGTTAAAGGGGGAATGCCATGACCCGTCGTCGTTTTTGGGACGTAAAAGGTTTAAGGTTTTGTCGAATAGCTTTCTGTAGGATATCGACCTATTGGAAAAGAGTTTATAATCGTTTGTCTTACCCAAAGCCTTGGCCAATTGGGCTATGGCAAAATCGGAAATATTGTATTCCTGCGTGGTGGAAACCGATCCGCTTTCTATGGTTTTGGTGGATAGATATCCTTTTTTAATATAATCTTCAATACCTGGTCGCAATGGATTATCATCCAATTGGGTGGCGCTTTTGCGCATGGCTTCATAGGCTTTTTCAATATCGAAATCCTTAATGCCCCTTAGGTAGGTGTCTGCTAAAATTATTCCTGCCGGGTCGCCTACCATTGTTGTCGTTTCGGTAGCATTCAATTCCCATTTTGGCAACCAACCGCTTTCGTCGTAAATATGTAGCATGCTTTTTACCATATCCGATTGTTGCTTGGGATAGACCAAAGACATTAGGGCATGCAGATTCCTGTAGGTGTCCCAGAGGGAAAACACGGTAAATCGGGTGTCCTGTGTCGTCATGGTTTGTCGCTTTGCCATACTCGGATATTCACCATTGTAATCATTTAAGGTATTGGGATGGATTAAGGTATGGTATAATGCGGTATAGAAAATGGTTTTGTCGTCTTTAGAGCCGCCTTCTACTTCAATTTTGGACAACAGGTCGTTCCATTGTGTTGATGTATTTTTATAGATGTCGATAAATGCCAGTCCCTGGGTTTCTTTTTCAAGGTTTTCGCGCGCATTTTCAATACTTATATACGATACGCCTATTTTGACTTCTACTTCGGTGGGTTCTATAAAATCGTATGAAAAATAAGTGCCTATGCTATCGCCAACCACCTCTTTTTGGTACTGTTTGTACAATCGTGTTTTACCATTGTACCCCATCCATTGGGCTTCTGGGCCACAATATGTTCTAGGTTTCTTCCAAACGCCATAATCGCTTGCCGGTTTGCTAAACTTGGCTACAAAATATACGGGATAGGCTTCTTCGGGTTTGTAATAACAAAAAGAGCCTACATTACGCATGCCCTCAATTTCGGTAGGTGAAACGATTTTTACCATAGCGCCTTCTTCGTTGGTTAAACCTAATCCTAGATTGATTAGAATGTTAGCTTTTCCTGACGGAAAGTGGTATTTGGAAATCCCTGTTCTTGTTGATGCAGTAGTTTCAACCTTGACCTTATATTTATTTAGGGTCGTACCGTAATAGCCCGGTTTGGCAATTTCAAAGGAATGGGTAGAACCGTACTTTTTATAATCCGTTTCCAGATCGCCAGTGGTGGGCATGGTAAGTATAACTCCTAAATCGGGACAGCCAACACCGCTGAGGTTGACATGTGAAAATCCTGTGAGGAATGTATTTTCATTTACGTATGGGGTGGATAGCCAACCGCTATCTTTTTCTAAGGGTAGATTTTGCGGACCAGCAACGTTAAAAGGCGATACGCTAACCATCCCTCTAGGCGCAATGGCTCCCGGATTGGTGGCTCCAAAATTTGAAGTCCCTATAAATGGGTTTACATAATCAATCTGCTTTTGTGCAAGACCCCAATGCCCCAACACACAAAAAAATATGATAACTGCCTGATGCGATAGATTGTTTGTTTTTATCAAAATGGTTTATTTTTTACGGTACTTTTTTTAATGTTTTGGGTACTCCAATGGTTTTTATTACTTTTTTACAACTGCATTAATTTTAAATGTCCAAGCGTATTTAGAGGTAGGATTATTTCTTAATGCCTCTGGAATACTAATTTTAAATCCTTCATTTTGTTTTACCCATTTTAGATTCTTTTTGGATCCCAACATTCTAATTTTAGTGCCTTTTTTAGGGGTAATGGATTTTACAATAATTTCTGAAGGCATGGTGTTTTCGTCTTCATCTGCCAAATAGAATAAAAACACATTACCCTCTTTATTTTGGGTCATGCATATATTGTTTTCTTTGTAAGGTGCTATGGGCTTGGTACCATAAATGGCGCTGCTGTTAACATCCATCCAATCGCCGTATTCTTTTAAGAGGTCGTAAGCACCTTGTTGCCATTCGCCTTCTGGACTAGGGGCGATGTTTAACAATAGGTTGCCGCCTTTGGCCACAATATCTACCAACATCTGTACGCCTTCCTTTCCGCTCATGTATTTGGCATCTGGTGTATAGGACCAGCCCCCGCCTGAAATGATACAGGATTCCCATGGATAAGGCAAGGTCTTTTCTGGAACACGATTCTCTGGCGTTAGGTAGTTTTGGTTTTTTCCGTGTACGGCTCTATCTACAACAATTAAACCAGGTTGCTTTTCCCTTGCTTTGACCACAAGTTCATCCATTTTAATATCCTGATTAATGATACGGTGCTTAAGGTAGCCGTCCTCTACATTTTCAACAGTGTGCTTGTACCACTCGGTAATTTCTGCTTTTGGTGTTTTGGCAACCCAACCGCCATCTAACCATAGAATATCCATTTTTCCGTAGTCGGTCATCAATTCCATGATCTGGTTATGGGTAAAGTCTGTATAGGCCTTCCATTTTTCTGGGTAATCGCTTGGTGAATAGTTTACGTTTCTGTCTTTTGGCGGAAAGTAAGGGTCCCAATAACTTTCAACATTCCAGTCTGGCTTAGAAAAATAAGCTCCTGTCCACATGCCCTCGTTTCTAAAGGAATTGAATACTTCTTTTGCAATATTTGCTTTGGGATGCGATGAAAAAGGTGTTTTTGGTGAAGTGATTTTATAATCGGTATATTTTGAGTCGAACATACTGAAACCGTCATGGTGCTTTGTTGTGAATACCACATATTTCATTCCGGCATCTTTGGCGGCACTTGCCCATTTATCGGGATCGAACTTAACAGGGTTAAATGTGGTTTGAAGCGCTTCGTATTCCTTTTTGTATAAAAAATAATTATCGGGATTACTGCCCTTGGTACGTTCGCACCATCCATATTCTTCCGGACATAGAGACCACGATTCTACAATGCCCCATTGGCTGTATGTTCCCCAATGCATAAGCAAGCCGAACTTAAGGTCTTGCCATTGGTCTAACTTTTCTAAAACTACTGGATCTGTTTCTGGCACATAACGTTCTTCTTCGTAAATGGCTTGAGAAAATGAATAGGTAGAAACCAAAACTGCTAATAATAATTTTTTCATCTGTTTAAATTTATTGTTTTTTTATCGGTCACACTTCGACTTCGCTCAGTGCAGGAATCTAATTCGTCAATAATCATCTTGTTGGGTAACAAGATCTGTTTATGACTCATTTTATAAGGTTGTTTTTATTTTACTCAAAAATATTTTTTCTATTTATAAATAACTACACTTTAAAAGGCTTTAACCGATACTTTTTTTTCTTTGGGAGGCAAATTATCCTAAGAGACTGTTTTTATTTGCTCAATGAATAGGGTGTGTTTTCTGTTTTTCTAGCCCATTCTTTATTGGGCGTTGCATTCATGTCAAACTCTAACTGTCCTCCATTTTGAATGGTTTCAAAATTTATAAAACTGTTATCCCATGGTTTTCCGTTTAACGAAACACCTTCTATAAAGACATTTTCTTTTGAATTGTTAGAGGCCGAAATTTTAAAGGTATTGCCGTTTTCTAAATGAAGGGTTACCTTTTTAAACAACGGACTACCTATAACGTATTGATCTACCCCAGGTGTTACAGGATAAAAACCTAATGCACTAAACACGTACCATGCCGATGTTTGTCCGTTGTCTTCATCGCCACAATAACCGTCTGGCGTGGCACTGTACAACTTGGTTAAAACGTTCCTTATCTTTTCTTGTGCCTTATATGGTGCATTGGCATAATTGTACAAATATATCATGTGCTGAATGGGCTGGTTGCCATGTGCATAATTGCCCATGTTTACAATTTGCATCTCCCGAATTTCGTGGATTGTGAAACCGTAATAGGAATCATCAAAATCTGGTGGCATTTCAAAAACCTCATCCAATTTTGCTACAAAGTTTTCCTTTCCTCCCATTAAATCAATCAACCCTTGTGTATCATGAAAAACGGACCATGTGTAATGTAA
>NZ_CAXIBN010000010.1:0-33699 GCF_964021735.1 uncultured Wocania sp.
ACTATTTTACTTTTAGATAGGATATAGCCATGGCTTACGATGACATTGAAGATATAGAACATTCAGAGCAAAAGGGCTTTAATTTCGACCTAAGGGGCTTCCTTTTTAAGTTGCTAAAATTCTGGAAATTATTTGTAATTTCTATTGCCATAGGCTTGTTTGTAGCGTATTCTGTTAATGATAGAAAACAGAACATTTACAGGTTAAGTTCTTTAATATCTTTAGAGAACGACCAAAATCCGTTTTTTACAGCAAACACCAGTATTTCGTTCAATTGGGGCGGCGTTTCTGGTAAAGTGGGCAAAACCATTATAGCATTAAAAACCCGAAACCATAACGAGCTAGTTGTTGATTCGTTACAGTTTTACATCCAATATCTCAAAGAAGGTAAATACCGAAAAGAAGACATTTACAAAAAAGCCCCTTTTTATATTGAAATAGATAAAAGCAAAGGACAATTACTTGGAAAACCAATAGGTGTAAAATTTCTTAGCAATACACAATACGAGCTTTTTATAAATTTTGAAAACGATAGAGCCACAACTCAAAAATACAGTGATAAATCGTTACAAAGCGTAACCGCTCCAAAAGGCAGGTTTACCAAGATTTTTGAAGTTGGCGAACCTGTAGATTTACCATTTGCAAAATTCACTTTAAACTCAAAGGAACATGTAGCTATAACACCAGGCTCAGAATTTTTCATACAATTTTTAAATTTTGATGCTGTTGTTAACAGTTATAAAGGCAAGGTTTTGGTGGTGCCTTACAGTAAAACATCGTCTTCAATACTAACCTTGTCGTTAACAGGACATAACAAGCATAAAATTGTTGATTATTTGAATGCCACTACAGCCATTTTAAGTGCCACGGATTTAGAGCGGAAAAACCAATATGCTACAAACACCATTAAATTTATTGATAGTAGTTTAAGTATTGTTAACACAGAATTAAAAGCCATTACAGACACGATGAATGCTTTTAGAAAGCAAACCAAAATGTTTAATGTGGATGAAGAGCTTTTGCAGATTTCTGAAAAAATAAGTGAACTAGAGTCTCGTGAAGAAGAAAACCAATCTAAATTACAGTATTTAAGTATTCTGGCAGATTATTTACGAACCAAAACAGATTACACCAAAATTGCCGCTCCAACATCGGTAGGGATTGAAGAGATAAACATTGCGGGTAGCGTAAGTAAAATTACGGCATTGGCAATACAAAGGCAGGAGCTTGAGCAATTGGTTCAGGAAGGGTCTTCCTCATTACAAGAATTGGACGGAAGCATTGATGCAGAAAAAAACGTGCTGTTGGAAACCATTGCTTCAACAAAAAAAACCATAAATATTCAGCTTAATCGCGTTAGACAAACAAAGGCTAATTTAGAAAACAGATTAAACGATTTGCCCGAAGACCAACAGCAGTATTTAAAAATACAACGCAACCTAAATATAAGTCAAGAAGCGTATAATGTGTATATGTCTAAACGTAGCGAAGCCGCTATTGTTAAGGCTGCAAATATCTCGGATATTTCAATAATTGAAGCCGCCAAAGATGTTGGGGGCGGATTGATAGGGCCAAATAAGAATTTGAATTACATGATGGCCTTATTGGTTGGTTTCTTTGGGCCTTTTGCATTGGTTTTTATTCTTTTTCTTTTAGATAACTCTATTCACAGTGCCGATGAGGTAAAGCGATTGTCAAAAATCCCCATACTTGGTTTAGTGGGCAAATTCGAGCACGATAATAGCTTAGTGGTTTACGAAAAACCGAAATCGGCAGTGGCCGAATCTTTTAGGGCTATTCGTTCCAGCTTGCAGTTTTTCTATAAAAAAACCGATAAAAAGGGTGGACGCACCATTATGTTAACCTCTTCGGTGAGTGGCGAAGGCAAAACATTTTGCTCAATTAATGTTGCCAGTGCCTATGCTTTATCGGGAAAAAAAACGATTCTTTTAGGGTTGGATTTACGCAAGCCTAAAATTTTCGATGATTTTAATATCGATAACAATACCGGAATTGTTAACTATTTTATAGGTGATAAAAGTTTGGAGGAAGTAACGTTTAAAAGCCATATTGAGAACTTAGATGTGATTACATCGGGGCCCATTCCGCCAAACCCATCAGAATTGTTAATGAGCGATGCCATGACAGAGCTTATTGAAGAATTAAGAAAAACTTACGATATGATTGTGCTCGATTCGCCACCATTAGGTCTGGTTACCGATGCTTTGGAGCTTTCGCAATTTGCCGATACCTCCTTATTTGTAATACGATTGAATTACACCAAAAAAGGCATGCTGGAGCTTGTTAATGCCAAACATAAAACAGGCGAATTGAAAAATGTAAGTTATGTATTGAATTTCTATAAGCATAATAAAAGCCATGGTTATGGCTACGGCTATGGCTACGGTTATAGCTATGGTTATGGTGTTTACGGAAATGCCTATCATGAAAACACTAAAAAGAATACGTTTATAGATAAAGTTAAAAATTGGCTTAAAATAGGTTAAAATACAACCCAAAATATACATTGAATACAACAAAAAACGATAATTGGTTATATACTATTTCTCCTAAGCAAAGTTTGATTCATCTGAATTTTAAGGAGATTTGGCAATACAGGGACTTACTGTTTTTGTTTGTTAAAAGAGATGTTATAACCTTATACAAACAAACCATTTTAGGGCCTTTGTGGTATGTAATTCAGCCATTGTTTACCTCGGTAATATTTACTTTGATATTTAATAATTTAGGACAGATACAAACAGGGAGTGTACCACCGTTTTTGTTCAATTTAGCAGGTATTACAGCATGGAACTATTTTAAAGAATGTCTTACGGGAACTTCTGGTACATTCACAAAAAACCAAAGTATTTTTGGTAAGGTCTATTTTCCTAGGGTTATTATGCCCATGTCAATAACCATTTCTAATTTATTAAAATTTGCTATTCAAATAGGTGTCTTTTTTTGCTTTTATGCCTATTATGCTTTTCAAGGAAGTTCAGCAGTTGTCAACAGCCAAATATTACTTTTCCCTATTTACATTTTAATGATGGCATTGTTAGGCTTAGGTTTAGGCATGATAATATCTTCAATGACAACCAAATACAGAGACTTAACTGTTTTGGTTGGGTTTGGTGTGCAATTGCTTATGTATGCTTCGGCGGTACCTTATCCGGTATCTGAAGCCAAGTTAAAATTTCCAAGTTGGTTTGTACCTTTAGTTGAGTATAGCCCTTTAACTCAGATAATTGAAGGATTTCGTTACATGCTGCTCAATACAGGTAGTTTTAGTTGGATAGGGTTTTTATATACTTTAGGGGTTAGTTTTGTTATTTTTATATTTGGGTTAATCATTTTCAATAAAACAGAGAAAAGCTTTATTGACACAGTTTAAATTATGAGTGATATTATATTAAAAGCTGAAAATATAAGCAAACAATATCGATTGGGTTTGGTTGGTACAGGTACGATCAGTCATGATTTAAATAGATGGTGGCACAAGATACGCGGTAAAGATGATCCCTTTTTGAAAATTGGAGATACAAACGATAGAAGCTCGACTGCTGAAAGCGATTATGTTTGGGCGCTAAAAGATATTAATTTTGAAGTAAAACGAGGAGAGGTATTAGGGATTATTGGAAAGAATGGCGCAGGAAAATCTACGCTTTTAAAAATACTCTCAAGAGTTACTGGCCCAACCACGGGTACCATTAAAACTAAGGGTCGCATTGCTTCGTTGTTAGAAGTAGGTACAGGCTTTCACCCAGAAATGACGGGGCGTGAAAACATTTACCTTAACGGTGCCATTTTAGGAATGACCAAAAAGGAAATAAAACTCAAAGAAGAAGAGATTATTTACTTTAGCGGTTGTCAGCGTTATATAGATACGCCGGTAAAACGTTACTCTTCTGGGATGCGTGTAAGATTGGCATTTGCCGTAGCTGCCCACCTAGAGCCCGATATTCTGGTAATTGATGAGGTTTTGGCAGTTGGCGATGCCGAATTCCAAAAGAAAGCCATCGGTAAAATGCAAGACATTAGTAAGGGTGATGGCAGAACAGTTTTGTTTGTGAGTCATAATATGGCTGCTGTAAAAAGTTTGTGTACAAGAGCCATTGTATTGGAGCATGGCAAAGTTGTTTATGAGGGCAGCCAAAGTAATGCTGTTAATTTTTATACCTCGTTAGCACTTAATAATTTTAATGGAGAAGCAAAGCACTACAATATTGGTAATTTTATATCAAATTTTGATTTCGCGGTATTTAATGAGGATGATGAAAGATTAAATACTAACTCTATTTTGCTCGGAGATAAACTAACTTTTCAATTAAGTTTTGATATTGTTGAAGAAATAAACGATTTATCAATGTCTTTCGATTTCTTTAATTTAGAAAACGAGCTAATATGTCATGTAACAAATGAAGATTCTGGATATTACATTAATAAAGCATATAAAGGCTCCAAGATAGATATAAGTATTTCCACAGATAGAATTTTATTTATTCCTGGGAGGTATTTAGTAAATTTTTGGATTGGAAAATCTCATATAGAAACTGTTTATCAAGTTGAAAATATTTTTAATTTTCAACTTGAACAGAGCGATTTTACAAAAAGAACTAGACCATTACCAAAGCATGCTAAACTTTATTTAAAAACTATATGGAATTAAATGAGGCTTACTAAAGTTTTAAAAAAAAGATTGAAGTCTATCTTTGAAAAATTGGCTTACAAACACTTCTATAAAGATTTTAGAGAAGATTTAATTCTCGAAAACATAGATGGTGTAAAGATTCAAACAACCTTTGATACTTTAAATGAAATAGAAAATTGCATAAAATTAAATCAAAGAGGTGCTTATTTGCGGTTTGGAGATGGTGATGTTTACCTTTTAAACAAAAAACATGATTCTTATCAAAATGCAAATGAATCATTGGCAAAAGAGATGTTAGAGGCTTTTCAAATTAATGACACTTGCGTTTTTAAGTCGTTAGCAATACATTCTGATAAATTTGGTTATGAAGAAGGTATGTTTGATGGAAATCATAAAAATACTCAAGAACTGTCTATTAGCCTACTAAAATCTACCTATATGTTTTTTATAGGCCAAAAAATATATAGTCCGGTAGCTTTGCATTTTACAGCCACTCAAAACCCTATAAGAGCTAATTCTTTTTTAAAATTGTTAAAATCGAAAACGAAATTGTTTATAGGAAATAAAGAATTAGATGAATCAGTTATAAAAATATTATTTGGCAGTTGCATTCATGTTAAAACACCGCCCAAAGATGCATATAGCGATATTGAAAGCATATATACAGAATCAAAATCTGAAATTGAGCAATTTAATAGTTTTGCGGTTGTAGTTGTGGCTATGGGGTGTTCTGGCAGAGCTTTAATGAAAAGATTATTCTTATCGAATAATTTTAACATTTTTTTATTTGATTTTGGTAGCTTAATTGATGGTTTTAATGATGTAAACAGTAGAACATGGTTAAAAGTTAATACTATTGATTATAAAAGGTTAACAGAAGATTTAATTTAAAATTTTTAAAAAATGAATGACATTTCGGATAAATTATTTTGGCATAAGTTTAATGCTTTTTATGAACCTAGATTGCCTAAAAAAGAAGTTAATAATATTCTTGAGATTGGTGTTTTTGAAGGGAACTCTATAAAATATTGGAGAGAAAAATATAAACAAGCTAATATTTTTGGCATTGATATAATTAAAGAACAAGAATCTTGGCCAAAAGACGATAATATAAAATATTTTGAAGTTGACCAAAGTGATGTTAACAAATATAGACTTTGCTTATCAGAAATTAACAAAGCATTTGATATAGTAATAGAGGATGGAAGCCACGATCCGCTACATCAAAAAATATCTTTAATAGAAACACTTAAGTATTTACAAAAAGGGTCTATATATATATTAGAAGATATTCACACTTCACATGTAGAGCACCCGCTTTATCAAAAGCGATTAAATAAAATTAATGCCTCGTCAAAATTTTTTAAAAAAAAGGTGGAAAACTACTATATGACTTTACAATGTCTATTACATTTAGAGCATTTTAAAAGAATGAACAAAACCGTTGAAGATTTTAATAATGCCATCAACTTTAAACAAAGTTTATTTGCTAAAGAAGAGTTAGTATTACTTTACAATAAAGTAAAAAAAATAGAAATTTTTAAAAGAACGGTACTGCCTGACTTTTGTTATGCATGTAAAAAAAGTGATTTTAATTATACTACATTACAATGTGATTGTGGTACAGAGTTGTATTCAAACTCAGACTCAATGACGGCAATGCTTTATTTTTAAATAGTATTTATGAAAATTTTTGTTGTAATCGCAACCTATAATGGAGAAAAATGGATTGAAGCATGTTTAAACAGTATTTTGGCCAGCTCCATATCAATTACAACAGTATTGGTAGATAATGCAAGTAATGATGGCACTGTGCAATTAATAAAATCAAAATTTAAAAAGCCAATACAGCTTAGAAGAGTAATATTATTAGAACAAAAAGAAAATTTTGGTTTTGGTAAGGCCAATAACATAGGGCTAAGTTATGCACTGTTAAAAGAAGCAGACTTTATGTTTTTATTAAATCAAGATGCCTATTTGCAAGAAAGCACAATAATTGAGTTGGTAAAAGCTTATAGAAATAATAAAGATTATGGAATTATAAGCCCAATGCATATGAATGGAGATGGAACTAAATTAGATAAGAAATTTTCTAACTATATAAAAGTGAATACTACATTGGCTTTTGATTCTATACAGCAAAATTACAGTAACACAATATATCAAATTCCTTTTGTTAATGCAGCAGCTTGGTTACTACCTAGAAGTACTCTGGAAAAAGTAGGGGGGTTTGACCCCATTTTCATTCATTATGGAGAAGATAACAATTATTGCCAGCGGTTATCATATCATAATCTTAAAATTGGTGTTGTGCCGCATGTACATATCTGCCACGATAGAGAGTTTGATAATAAGACGGAAAATAGAAGCGATAAAGAAAAATTGATTTTTAAGGAACGATACTATAAATATAAATGGGCAAACATAAATGTTGAAGTTGACAATGATATACAAAAACATAAAAACAAAATGCAAAGACTAATATTAAAGACTTTTGTTAAGCTGCAATTTAAAAAGGCGATGTATCATATTAAGGAATTAAGCTTGATAAATTCTATACTTCCTGAAATCATTAACAGTAGAAAAATCAACTCTAAAATAGGTAAGCATTATTTATAAACTATACTTATACTTTTTTTAATTTTATTTAAAAAGAGGTATTACAAAAATTAAATGAATTCACTTGTTTCTATAATTATTCCCACATATAATCGTGCACATTTAATAGGTGAAACGTTAGATTCTTTATTGGCACAGACTTATACCAATTGGGAGTGTATTGTTGTAGATGATGGTAGTACAGACAATACCCTAAGTGTTTTAAAAAAATATAAAGAAAAAGATAAGCGTTTTCATTATTATAAAAGACCAGATGTTAGTCGAAAAGGCGCAAATGCTTGTAGAAATTATGGTATAGAAAAGAGTAATGGCGATTATATTAATTTTTTTGATAGCGATGATATAATGGTTTCGAATAAAATAGAATTAAAGTTGAAAAAGATTTTTGAAACTAAAACAGACTACGTAATTTCAAAAACAATTGATTTTCATCACCCAAGTTCGAATGAGGTTTTTTTATCAACATCTCTAAATTACAACTTTAAAGCTTATCCGTTAAATCATTATAATTATATATGCCAATTATTAAACTGGTTAACGCCAGATGCATTGATATGCTCTAAGCTAGTAAAACAAATTAGCTTTAACGACAAGTTGTCTCGTGGGCAAGAGTATAATTTTTATACTAAGCTAACACTCCTGTCTGAAAACGGTTGTTTTTTAAATAAATTTTTAACCAAGCGTAGATTGCATGATGTTTCAATAAGAAATCAATTTACTCAAAATGAAGTAGATAAGCATACTGTTAAGCTTCGTGTTATAACACTTAAAGAAATATATTCGAAAACCCCAAAAAATGTAAAACGTTGGTTTGTAGCTAATATTATTAAAAATATAACAAGAGTAAATATGATTTTGAAGCCTAATGAGGAACTTTTATTAATCACCGATTTGTATAAATTTTACGGAATTAAATCAGTTGTATATTATCTGTTTTCTAGATCATCAAAATATATTTTTGGAAGAAATGAATTTGTTAGATTGCGATTAAAAAAATCGTTAAAATGAAGATTTCCCTAATAATACCAACTTTTAATAGAGCGGCTTTAATTGGAGAAACTATTCAAAGCGTAATCGATCAAACATATCCAGATTGGGAATGTATAATAGTTGATGATGGATCTACAGATAATACAGTGCAGGTTGTTAATGAGTTTGCAATTAGAGACTCTCGCATTTCATTTTATAAAAGGCCTCAAGATAGACAAAAAGGAGCAAATGCATGCCGTAATTTTGGTTTGGAAAAAAGTACCGGAACAATAATAAATTGGTTAGACAGTGATGATGTATTGGCAGTTAATCATTTTCAAGCACATATAAACTTACATAAAAAAAGCAGCGTCAATTGCGTTGTATCAAGAGCTGTAACTTTTAAAACTAACCCAAATGAAACCGAAGAACTATGGTCTATAATTGTTCCAAAAGGAGATGCTTGGAAGGGTATGATTTGTGGTAACATTAGTTGGGCTACACCATCGCCAACATGGAAAAAAAATATACTGCCAGTTAGACCATTTAATGAAGCATTACAAGATGCGCAAGAGTGGTTTTTTCATACCACAATGTTACTAAATAATATAAGTTACCAAATACTAAATTTAGACACAATTAAAGTAAGGCGACATGATAAAAGAATAGGAAAAAGTGTAAATCCTCAAAAATTTTGGTCAAGATATATTTCTAGATTAATGATATACAAAAACCTAAAAAAGGATAATAAGCTAGATCGTCAATTGGAATTTCATTTGTATCGAATTATGCTGAATGCTCTAAAAAAGTCTGCTTACAACCTGTATATCAAAAATATATTTGAAATATCATTTTCTCTATTATGGTGCGGAATAAATTCAATATATTGGAAACAATTATATAGAGCAATTTTTTTTGGTGTGCCTTTATATTCCGTTTTTAAAAAAGGAGAAACCTTTTTTAAGTTTAAAGAATGTGTTTAGAATCTATTATTATTTGATTCAAAAAAGATAAAATGAGAATTCTAATTTTATGTGAATCTATTGATATTGATGATAGCAGTGCTACTAAAGGGCGTGTTGCGTTAATAAAAAATTTAAAGCAATGTGGTTACAAACTTAAAGTATATCACTATACCAGAAAAAATATTTTTTTAGAAGACATAGAGTGTATCGCTATAAAAGAGCAAAAAGCGAATATATATTATATATTAAGCAAATTACAAATTTTTATCCGCCGTATTTTTAAAATTAACATAAGCACCTACTTTGAAAAACAATTTGGGTTTTCTTTTTCTTTTTTCAACGATGTCAATAGTATTGTGAATACCTTAGAAAAGGAAGCGGATTTTAATCCAGATTGGGTGCTAACACTTAGTAAAGCAGCTAGTTTTAGAACCCACAAAGCTTTATTAAAATTACCCAAATGGCACAGTAAATGGCTCGCTTACATTCACGATCCTTATCCTATGCATTTTTATCCAAGACCATATAATTGGGTTGCACCTGGTTATTATCAGCAGCAAGAATTTTTTAGGGCAGTATCAAAAAAAGCAGCCCATAGTGTTTTTCCGAGCAAATTGCTAATGGAGTGGATGGGAAGTTATTATCCAGATTTTTTAGAACGTGGTATAGTTATCCCACATCAGATAACTGAGAGTTTAGAAATTATAAAAAATACACCAGATTATTTTAAAAAGAATAAATTTACGATTTTACATGCTGGCAGCTTAATGAAACCAAGAAGCCCAAAAGGGTTGATTGAAGGATTCCAAAAGTTTTTAGAAAATAATATTGATGCTAAGGCGAACGCTCAATTATTAATTTTAGGAAAAAAAGAGTATTTTGAAAATTATTTGAATGCTAAAAAAAACGAGTTGATTCAACTGTATTTAAGCTCAGGTTACGTTGCTTTTAATGAAGTGCAATATATCCAAAACCATGCTTCAGTGAATGTTATCCTAGAAGCCAAATCAGAAATTAGTCCGTTTTTACCCGGTAAATTTCCGCATTGTATAAAAGCTAATAAGCCTATTTTGTATTTAGGCCCAAAACAAAGCGAAACCTTACGGCTTTTAGGGAAGGATTATCCGTTTTCATCTGAAATCGATGATACAGATAACATTGCAAAACATATTGAACAATTGTATTGTAATTGGAAAACTAAAGGCGAATCACAGTATTTAAACAGACCTGATTTGGTAACCTATCTATCCAAAGAGAATTTGAAGCATATCATCTATCAAATTAATAAATTAAAATTAAGCATTAAGTTATAAATGATAATTTACCAATCTGTCGTAAAAGAAAGAAATAACGAAACTTACCTTGAGGCACAATTTCAATCTAAAGAAGAAAAGAAAACATTGTGGTTTAAAATTCCTGCTGAGTATAAAGCTTATATCGTTACAGAAAACCAAGATGCAGCCTTGGTTTCACTATTGGTATTGGCAATGATTAATAATGAAAATATTCATATTAAAGGAAAAGTGTCAGCAAAATTATTTTATACAATCAATACCTATTTAATTAAAGCGTTTCACTTGGCAAATAAGGAATATCACATTATTAGGGTAACTGCGGATAGTTTAAATTACGATAGCTTAGTAAACACTAAAAACGCGGCTACAGGATTATCGTGCGGTATTGATTCTTTTTCAACAATTTCAACCCATTTAAATTTAGATGAAGAATACAAAATAAAATATTTCATGTTCTTGAATGCAGGCTCACATGGAAAATATGGTAGTGGTAGCACGCAAAAAACGTTTCTAAAACGACTGGATAATATTAAAAAATACTCACTTTCTGTTAATATTCCAATACTACAAATAGAATCTAATATTAGCGAGCACCTCAATTTAAAATTTCAAAAGTTACATAGTGTTTTTCAATTATCTTGTGTTTTGGTTTTGCAAAAATTGATTAATATTTATTACTACTCGAGTGCTTATAGGTTTGACTATTTTCAAATATCAAAAGACGATACAAGTAGTTGGGATACTTTATTAATACAATATTTACAAACCGAAAGCACTGGTTTTTATTCTTCAATGGCCCAAATGACGAGATTGGAAAGAACAAAACTTGTAGCGCGTTACGAGCCAACCTATCAATTTCTGGACGTTTGTGTAAATCCATTAATTTCAAATAAAAACAACTGTTCTAAATGCGATAAGTGTTTAAGAACATTAATTTCTTTTGATTTAGAGGGATTGAAAGAAAATTACAAAGAGGTTTTTGATTTTGAAGTTTACAATAAACATAAAGATAAATTTATTAGTAGTTTGATATTTAAAAAGGAAAAAGATCAAATAAACTTAGAATTATTAAATGCATTAAAAGCTAAAAATAAAATACGTTTTAAACATTACTATATTTATTTGATTTTCATTTTTAAAAAAAGAATTAAAAAAAAATTAAGAGTATTTATTAGTAATTAATATGCAACCAAAGTTTACCATAGTATTCGCATACAGAAACCGAGATTCCAAAAGGGTTAGGCTGTCTTTGTTGTCCTTAAAAAAACAAATACAGATAAATTTCGAAGTGGTTTTTATAGATTATGGTAGCATGCCTTACTATTCTGAAGGCATAAAACAAGTTGTTGACACTTTTGAATATGCAACCTACCATTATATTGGTCACAACGGTTTATTATGGAATAAAAGTAAAGCCCTAAATTACGGCATTACCAAGGCGCAAACCGAAACTATATTTATTGCTGACGTAGATGTGATTTTTGCGCAAAATTTTTCAGGGCTTGTAGAAAATTTAATGAATTCAAATCAATTCCATTTATTTAAAATAGGATATTTACCCCAAAGCGTAACCACAGAATTTATTGAAAGTTCAGATTTCGAAAGGTTAAAGCCAAAACACTACGGCGATACATTTGGCATTGGTTTATTTCCAAAAAGCGCTTTAATTAAAGTAGGAGGTTTAGATGAGTTTTTTCATTTTTACGGCTCTGAAGATGAAGATTTAAATTTTAGATTAATTAGTGCGGGTTATAAAATGTGCCGATGTGAAGAAAATATATTGCTCCATCAATGGCACGAAAGGTACCCCCGAAAAACAAAAGAGAATTTAACGGTAACACCACGTTTGTCTAATATTCAGCGGATAAACCAACGGCATTTTTTAAGACATAAAGAAAATCAAAAAGCTGTTTTAAATGAAACTCGGAAAAGGAGATACTATAATAAATCAGATTATAAAATACTCGAAAAACCCACAAAAATAATTACGATTGAAAACATTGAAGCCCATGTTGTTCATTATTTGAATTTCGAATTACCACATCGGAAAAACGATATTGTTAAGTTAATAGTCAAAGAATCTACTTACTATAAGTCATTAAAATATAACATAAAAACAGTTTTGAAAAAGCAAGCACAACCCTATTTGTCTATGAAACAAGTAAATGATTTAGTATTGCAGAAAATAATTTTTAATTATAGAGACTTTAATTATGCTTATGAAATATCAGAAGATTTAAAGACTATTTTATTTTCAATAGATTTAAAAAATAATCATGAGTCTTAAAAAAATCCGTTTGTTTTGGTGGAGTGAATCTTTGCTTATGGGAAAGCCCAAAGAGAATTACGGCGATGTTTTGGGTAAATATTTGGTTGAGAAAATTTCAAATAGAAATGTATTGTTTTCACATCCTAAAAAATTCAACATCAAGGATTTTTGGCAGCCCATTTATGTTACAGCGGGTAGTGTTTTAGCACACGTAAATAAAAAATGCATTGTTTGGGGAAGTGGCGTTATTAATGATAACCAAACCGTTAAACCTGCAAAATTTTTGGCAGTAAGAGGGCCAGAAACACGACGGGTTTTAATGAATCAAGGTTATAGTGTACCAAAAGTATTTGGAGACCCTGCGTTACTTTTACCTGATTACTTTCAACCGAAAGTTGATAAAAAATATCAATTGGGCATCATACCACATTATGTGGATTATGAGTTTGTCAAAAAACAATTTGGACATTTAAAAGATGTTTTGATTGTTGATTTAATGACTAATAGTATTGAGGACACAACAGTTGAAATATTGCAATGTAAACACATTATATCGTCGTCGTTACACGGTGTTATAGTTGCTCATACGTATCAAATACCAGCATTATGGATTAGATTTTCCGACAAGCTTTTTGGAGATGATATTAAGTTTAAAGATTATTTTAAATCAGTAAAAATCCAACCATATGTACCACTTCGTATAGAATTTTTATCTGAAAATGAAAATTCAAAAAAATTATTTTCAAAAGAAATGGCATTGCCAAACAAAAACTACATTAATTCACTGAAAAAAGGGTTGATGGATGTTTGCCCATTCAAATAAAACCATATAAATAAAAGTGTTTTCTTTTTAATCGGGTCAGATAAATTATTAAATTGCCATGTTTCAAAAGATTTAGTTAAACATTATGAGTTTTACCATAGCAGAGATAGGACAAGCCCATAATGGCCATGTAGAAAAACTACATAAATACATATATGAAGTAGCAAAAACAGGCGTTGATGCCATAAAGTTCCAGACCCATATTGCAGATGCCGAAAGCAGTATGTATGAGCCTTTTAGGGTAAAGTTTACCGATAAATACGCCACGAGATTCGACTATTGGAAAGCCATGGAATTCTCGGTTGAAGAATGGATTGAAATAGGAAAACACTGTAAAAAAGTAGGCTTAACCTTTATTAGCAGTCCTTTTAGTAATGCCGCCGTAGATGTGTTGGAGCAAGCCAGAGTAGAGCAGTACAAAATTGGGAGCGGCGAAATCACTAACTTTTTATTGTTAAAAAAGGTGGTCGATACAGGTAAACCAATTATCATATCAAGTGGTATGAGCGCTATTGAAGAGTTAAACAAAACGGTTGGTTTTCTAAAAAAACACGATGCCAATTTTTCTATTTTGCAATGCACAACAAGCTATCCAACTACACCTAAAAATTATGGCTTAAATGTAATTAACGAACTAAAAGAACTTTACGGTGTACCCGTTGGGTTTTCAGATCATTCTGCAAAAATAGCAACTGGAATTGCAGCTGTGGCGTTGGGAGCAGAAATTTTAGAGTTTCACGTGGTTTTTAATAGAGATGAATTTGGGCCCGATGTTACCTCTTCTTTAACTATTAGCGAAACTACCGAATTGGTTAAAAGCGTTAAAAACATTTCTGAAGCTTTAAAGCATCCCGTTAATAAAAATGATAATAGTGCTTTTTTGGATTTAAAACAGATTTTCGAAAAATCGCTGGCGGTAAATAAAGATTTAAAAAAAGGGTATAGTATTACTTTTAACGATTTAGAAGCCAAAAAACCAAAAGGCTATGGCATTGATGCCTCAGAATATAAGAGGGTTTTAGGAAAAAAGCTTAATAAAAATTTAAAGCAATGGGATTTTTTAAATAATGAAGATATA
Organism: uncultured Wocania sp.; assembly: GCF_964021735.1. Classification (NCBI taxonomy): domain Bacteria; kingdom Pseudomonadati; phylum Bacteroidota; class Flavobacteriia; order Flavobacteriales; family Flavobacteriaceae; genus Wocania; species uncultured Wocania sp. The sequence continues at coordinate 14,670 of NZ_CAXIBN010000010.1, forward strand.
GCATAATGGCAAAACGTAAAATATGTGCAGTAATTACAGCACGACCATCTTATAGCCGAGTAAAAACAGCATTACAGGCAATTAAAGACCACCCTAAGTTGGAGTTGCAATTAGTAGTTGCAGGCTCAGCATTATTGGATAGATATGGCAATACCTTAGATTTTATTGAAAAAGACGGGTTTGTTGTAAACGAAAAAGTCTTTATGGTATTAGAAGGCGAAAATAAAACTGCCATGGCAAAAACCACGGGTTTAGGTGTTATGGAGCTCGCCAATGTGTTTTACAATTTGCAACCCGATGCGGTGTTAACCATTGCAGATCGTTTTGAAACCATTGCTACCTCCATTGCCGCAGCTTATCAAAACATACCATTAGTGCATTTACAGGGTGGCGAGGTAACGGGTAATATCGATGAGAAAGTACGACATGCCAATACAAAGTTAGCCGATATTCATTTAGTAGCTTCAGAAGATGCGAAAAATCGTGTAGAGAGAATGGGTGAAGATTCTGCTTATGTTTTCAATACGGGTTGCCCATCCTTAGATATTGCTGCCCAAGTTTTAAAAGCTCCTCAATTAGATTTTAATCCTATTGAAAAATACGGTGGTGTTGGAGGAAATATTTCTTCACAGGGAGATTATTTAGTTGTTATGCAGCATCCGGTAACCAACGAATATAAAGCTGCCCGGGAAAATGTTTTGAAGACCTTAAGGGTTATTCACGATTTAAATATACCAACGTTTTGGTTTTGGCCAAATGTAGATGCTGGAGCAGATGGGACATCAAATGGTATCCGTTCTTATCGTGAAATCAACAAACCTCAAAACATTCATTTTTTTAAAAATATGGAATCTGTCGATTTTTTAAAACTGCTCGTCAACAGCAAATGCCTTATCGGTAATAGCAGTGTGGGCATTCGGGAATGTTCGTTTTTAGGCGTACCCGTGGTTAATATCGGTACCCGACAAAACAGACGATTACGAGGCGAAAATGTTATTGATATAGATTATAATGAAGATGCGATTAAAAATGCGATAGAATCCCAATTGGCTAGTCCAAAGAAAACAAAAAGTAATGTTTACGGAAATGGAGATAGCGGTAAAAAAATAGCTGAGGTTTTAGCAAATACATACTTGCACTTTCATAAAACCATAATGTATTAAAATGAAAATTTTAGGACTCATACCGGCACGAGGAGGTAGCAAAGGTATTCCGAATAAAAACCGAAAGGTGTTAAACGGAAAACCCTTGTTGCAATATACAATTGAGGCTGCTTTATGCTCTAAATTACTCAGCCGAGTTGTATTTTCTTCAGAAGATGAAACGCTTATTAAATTAGCTAAATCGATGAAAGTAGATGTGCCTTTTGTACGTCCTTCAAAATTCTCAAAAGACAATTCCGGTACTTTGGAAGTGGTACAGCACGCCATAAAAAAACTTGCCGATGAAGGAGAAACTTATGATGCCGTATGCTTGCTTCAGGTAACGAATCCGTTTAGGACTTCAGAATTTATTGATGAGGCTATAAAAAAATTTAAAACCTCTGGTGCAGACACGCTACTTTCGGTTTTAAAAGTACCGCATGAGTACAATCCGCATTGGACGTTTAAAGTGTCTAAATCGGGACATATAAAATTGGCTACAGGAGAAAATCAAATCATAAAAAGACGTCAAGATTTACCCGATGCCTACCATCGAGATGGTGCAATATATTTAATAAAAACAGATACCATTTTAAAACAAAACACACTTTACGGGAAAACGATTAGCTATATAGAATCTAACCCCAATCGCTATATAAATATTGATACAGCTAAAGATTGGGATAAAGCCGAGGAAATGGTAAAAAATTTTAGCCAATAATGTGTGGAATAACGGGAATTATTGGGAAAAAAGCTTCCGAAGGAAGTTTGCAAAAAATGCTTGTTGCACAAAGGCACCGTGGCCCTGATTTTACCGGAACTTACTTAAAAAATGATGTGGCATTGGGGCATAATAGGCTATCGATAATAGATACGTCTGCCAATGCGAATCAACCCTTTATTTCAAATTGTAACAGATATATTTTATGCTTTAATGGCGAAATATATAATTATCTCGAATTAAAAAACGAACTCCAAAACAATTACGATTTTAAAACAGTTTCAGATACCGAGGTATTATTGGCGGCCTACATTAAATGGGGTGAAAACTGTTTACATAAATTAAATGGCATGTTCGCGTTTGCGATTTGGGACACCAAAGAACAGGCTCTTTTTGCTGCTCGCGATAGATTTGGAGTTAAGCCTTTTTATTATGTATTTAAAGACGATTCTTTCTATTTTGCCTCCGAAATAAAAACACTTTTTGCTGGAGGAATTCAAAAGAAAACAAACGATTTGGTATGGGCAAATTACTTTTTTTGTGGTAGTTACGGCATGCCAAATGAAACGTTTTGGAAAGGCATTGAGCAGCTACCGGGTGGCCATTTTATGTTTTTAAAAAAGGGAAATATTAAAACCAAAAGATGGTATGTTTTTGAAGAAGAAATTAAAAAACACAAAAAAGAGCTACCTTTTAAAGAAGTAAAGGCAACCTATAAAAGTCTATTAGAGGACAGTATTAAATTACGATTTCGTTCGGATGTGCCCATAGGGTTTAATGTGAGTGGCGGATTGGACAGTTCTGCACTTTTAGCTCTGGTTAATAAAAACGAAAAAGGAAAAAACATTAACGCTTATACCTTTTATACTAATAATCCGGATTACGATGAATTACCTTGGGTTGAAACCCTTTTAAAACACACAAAAAATCCGTTACAAAAAGTCCGTTTTAATGCCAATCAAGTCAAAGAGTTTAGCAATGTAATGTCAAGTTATCAAGACGAGCCCTTTGGTGGTGTTCCCACAATGGCTTATGCCGAAATCTTTAAAAAAGCCAGAAAAGATGGGGTTATCGTATTGTTGGATGGTCAAGGTATGGATGAACAATGGGCGGGTTACGATTATTATTTAAACAACAACAATAGTGTTATACAAGGTGTTAATAAATCGCCTTTTAAACCTAAAATTTTAAATAATGAATTTTTAAAACTTGCTAAAAAACCAGAGTATCCCAAACCTTTTGATAGTGACCTTTTAAACTTACAATTCAGAGATTTGTTTTACACAAAAATCCCGAGAGCATTGCGTTTTAACGACCGTATTTCGATGGCGAATAGCACAGAATTAAGGGAACCTTTTTTAGATTATAGGCTAGTGGAATTTGCTTTTGCTCAACCCTTAAACCATAAAATTAAGGATGGAATTCAAAAGTATTTATTACGATCTTTAACTTCTGAATATTTATCGGATGATATAACGTATGCACCCAAACGCCCTTTACAAACACCTCAGCGTGAGTGGTTGGCCTATGATATGAAAGATTGGGTGCAGTTAAAAATCGGTACATTAAAAAGCATGGATTGGTTTAATGAAACATTAATGGAAAAAGAATTACAATATTATTTTAATAAAAATCAAGACAGTAGTTTTCATATCTGGCAGTGGATTAACACCAGTTTGCTTTTAAAACCAAATAAAGATACATGAAAAAAAAGGTGTTTGTTTTAGTGTCCGATGGTGTTAGCCTCCGCAATTTCGCTTATACGTCTTTTTATAAATTAGGAATTGAGCAAGGGTACGATGTTGTTTTTTGGAATGCCACACCTTTTAATTTGGAGCAACTTAACTTAAAAGAAGTTAAAATAAGTAATGCTAAACCAAGTACATTTTCGGATGTGTTGAAAACGGCATTGATAAGAATTGAGTTGAATCTGTTTTCAAAACGGGAAAAGGATGCGATCTATCAAAAATACAAATTCCCGTTATCGTATAAAACCATAAAAGCTTCGGTTAAAAGTTTGATTATCGAATGTTACAGTAAACTATATAATTCTGAAAACGGCATCATAAAAATCCGAAAGAAAATAACTGCTTCAGAAAGAAAGACAAGCTATTATAAAGATTGCAAACTCACTTTGGAAGCCGAAGAACCAGAGCTTGTTTTATCAACCAGTCAACGAGCATTGGCGGCCATTGCTCCTTTAACAGCAGCACAAGATTTAAATATACCAACAGCATCGTTTATTTATTCGTGGGATAATATTCCAAAAGCTACAACAGTAGTAACAACCAATTTTTATTTTGTTTGGAGTACATATATGAAAAAAGAGTTGCTCCATTATCAGCGTTATATAAGCCCTAACCAAATAAAGGTAACGGGCACACCACAATTTGAAAATCATTTTGACGCCACTTTAAAAACATCAAAAACAAACTTTTTCAAAGCCTATAATTTGGATGTGAACAAGAAATATATTTGTTTTAGTGGTGATGATATAACGACTTCGCCCAAAGATGAATTGTATTTACGAGATGTAGCCAAAGCTGTGCGAAGCCTCAATAAAAAAGAATATAACCTCGGTGTTGTATTTAGAAAATGTCCTGTTGATTTTTCCGATAGATATGATACCATAATTGAAGAATACAAAGATGTTATTGTAGCGATAGATCCAATATGGAAAAAAATGGGAGTAGCTTGGAATGGCATATTACCAACAAAAGAAGACTATAAATTACAAACCAATATTATTGCCCATACCGAATGTGTTGTAAATTTAGGATCATCCATGGTGTTTGATTATGCGGCACATAATAAACCCTGTGCTTTTATAGATTATAATTATTTAAACGCTTCAAATTCGTATAAAAAAGGTGTGCATGTTTATGATTTTGTACATTTTAGGTCAATGCCTTCTAAGGAAGCCGTAGTTTGGTTGTCAAAACCAGATACTATTGCAGACCAATTAGAAACGGTTATGGAAAACCCATCAAAAACAGTATCAAAAGCTAAATCGTGGTTTGAAATTATCAATGTGCATCCGCCAGAGAATGCTTGTAATCGTTTTTGGATAGAGATAGATAAATTGGTTATAAAATAATGGCTAAAATTTTAAACAATTAATAATGCTGTTCAACTCCATAGCTTTTCTAATATTTTTGCCAATAACCTTTTCGCTGTATTGGTTTTTGCTAAAAAAAAGTACAAAAGGTCAAAATATACTGTTGTTGTTGGCAAGTTATTTTTTCTACGGCTGGTGGGATTATCGCTTTTTGATTCTTATTGCATTAAGCACCATTGTTGATTATTTTATAGGGTTATCGCTTGAAAAAGAACAGGTTGATAAAAAACGAAAACTCTTATTGGGTTTAAGTTTAGCATTCAATCTGGGTTTATTGGGGTTTTTTAAATACTACAATTTTTTTATTGAAAGTTGGATTGATGTTTGGCAAAACATAGGTGTCCAAATGCATGCGTCAACCCTAAATATTGTACTGCCTGTTGGTATTTCCTTTTATACATTTCAAACCCTTAGTTATACCATTGATGTATATCGTAAAAAACTAAAGCCAACACATAACTTTATCAATTTCGCCACTTTTGTGGCCTTTTTTCCGCAATTGGTTGCAGGTCCGATAGAGCGAGCAACAAACTTACTTCCACAGTTTTTTGTAAAAAGAAATTTTAATAAAGAAAGGGCTATATCTGGCATACATTTGATTATTTGGGGATTGTTTAAAAAAATAGTAATTGCCGATGGTTGTGCGACTTACGTCAATGCCATTTTTAGCAATTATGAAACACTAAACACACTAACGCTGTGTATTGGGGCTATTTATTTTGCTTTCCAGATTTATGGCGATTTTTCTGGTTATAGCGATATAGCTATTGGTACCGCCAGATTATTTGGATTCGAACTCATGCGAAACTTTAATCTGCCTTATTTTTCCAGAGATGTGGCAGAGTTTTGGCGCAGGTGGCATATATCTTTATCAACTTGGTTTCGCGATTATTTATACATTCCGTTAGGAGGCTCAAGGGGCAGTAAAAATAATCAATTACGAAATGTGTTCATCATTTTTTTAGTCAGCGGATTTTGGCACGGGGCAAATTGGACCTTTATTATTTGGGGCGCATTGCATGCTGTTTTTTTTATTCCTCTGTTATTAAGAAAACAAAACAGGAGACACATAAACCAAGTTTCTAAAAACACATTGATACCTTCTTTTAGCGAAATGTTTAAAATGCTAAAAACCTTTATTCTTGTTACATTGGCTTGGGTGTTTTTTAGAGCCGACAATGTATCTATGGCCACGGATTACTTAAAAAGATTGGTACTAAACCTGAATTTTAAAATTGAATATTTAACAATTGAAAGATATAATGTAGAAATGTTTGCCCTTATAGGTATATTTATACTTTTAGAATGGTTTAACAGGCAAAAGGAACACCCTTTTTCTGGCAAATTCAAATGGATTAAAATTACAGGAGCCATGCTTATGCTAATTCTATTTGGGGTATATTCAAACCACCAAGAATTTATATATTTCCAGTTTTAATATGAAGGAATTTATAAAATACATATTTAAAATAATTATTATTGCTTTCGTTATCATGTATGTTTTTGATGAGGTGTATTCATATACTTTCCAAAATGGAACACCGAGAAATAAAATTCAAAAAATACTACAATTAAATAACCACCATTACGATTATGCTTTTTTGGGTTCGTCAAGAACCGAGAACCATATCGATTGCGAACTTATTGAAAAATTAACAGGGAAATCTTGTATTAACTTCGGTATATCGGGCGGTACCATAGGCGATATGTTAATATTAATGACCATTGCAGAATCCAAAGGTATCACCTTTAACGAGGTCTTTTTACAAGTGGATTATAGTTATAACGGTTCAGGGATTTCCAATAATTTTAGGGCAAGTTTAGTACCGTATATTAATGATAAAGTAGTAAAGCATCAACTAATTAAAAATGGAGAAAATGTATTTTATAATTACATCCCATTTTACCGCTATTTAAAGTATGACAAGGTAGTTGGTTTTAGAGAGTTTTTTTCGGTGCTTTTTAATAAGAAACCTAAAACAGATCTCAATGTAGGTTTTGCTCCAAAAATAGGACAAGGATTGGCGGTTTCCGGTAAATTACCCGATAAATTTAAAGCTGAAAATGAGGAGTTGACCGCACTATTCAGACTTATGGAAAAGCGGAATACCAAGTTGACTTGCTTCACTGCACCCTATTGTAAGAACATTGAAAATCGAGCGGTTATGCGCACTTTAAAATCCCGAATCCCTGATTTAAAAGATTACATTTCAATATTTGATGACAATCCCGAGTTTTTCTTTAATTGCGGACATCTTAACATTGAAGGAGCTAGAGCCTTTACTGAAATTATAACCGAAGATCTAATTCAACCTACAAAAATAAACCTATGAAAATTGCCTTTTTAACACCCGAATACCCACATAGATATACAGGTTCTGCTGGTGGCATTGGTACTAGTATTTTAAACTTAACAAAGGGCTTAACTGCGTTGGGACATCAAGTTATTATTTTGGTTTACGGGCAAGATGAGGATGCTTATTTTGAAGAAGATAACGTGCGTTATTATAAAATAAAGAATATTAAAATTAAAGGTTTATCGTTTTATTTTACCCAAAAAAAAGTTGAGCGATTAATTAATAAATTATATTCCGAAAATAAGATTGATATCGTTGAAGCGCCAGATTGGACCGGCTTTACAGCATTTATAAATCCTAAATGCCCATTGGTAATTAGAGAAAACGGTAGCGACACTTATTTTTGTCATTTAGATAATCGCCCCGTAAAGTTTAAAAATAAATACCTCGAAAAGCGAGCCTTAAAAAAAGTCGATGCCATTATTTCGGTAAGTCATTTTACAGGAACCCTAACCAATAAGTTATTCAAACTAAAAAGACCTTTTACGGTAATTCCCAATGCTATCGATGTTTCGGCTTTTAAACCAATGGCAAAAACAGATACTAAACTAACCATTTTGTATTTTGGAACATTAATACGAAAGAAAGGCTTGTTGGAGTTGCCAGAAATTTTCAATAAAGTGCACATTAAAAATAAAGAAGCAGAACTTATTTTAGTGGGGAAAGACAGTCCAGATATTTTTACCAAATCTAAATCTACTTGGGCATTAATGCAGCCCTTATTTAATGTCCATGCCATAAAAAAAGTAAACTATTTGGGGGCTGTACCTTATAAAGACATGCAAGATTTAATACAGCAAGCTAGCCTTTGTGTGTTTCCTACATTTGCAGAAGCTTTACCGGTATCTTGGATTGAGGCTATGGCGATGGAAAAACCCATCGTAGCCTCCAATGTTGGTTGGGCAAAAGAAGTGATTTCAGATGGCATTAATGGCTATTTAGTGCATCCCAAAGACCATACAACGTATGCAAACAGAATTGTTGATCTAATTGAAAACACAAACCTGCAAGCAGACTTTGGTAAAGCGGCTAGAAAAAAAGTACTCACTACGTTTAGTACAGAAGTGGTTGCAAAACAGAGTATTGAATTTTATAAATCGATGATTACTTCATGATAATAGTGTTTCATAAACAAGGTAAGATTACAGATTTGAGAGGCGACTCTCAATCTAATTTACATGTTTATAAACAAAAGAAGGTAACGTCATCTTTATTCGATTTGGCATCAAATCATCCAAATTGTATTTTAGTCTGGTGCCACGAATCCCTAAAAGAGCATATTAATATTGAAGGCATAAAGGCATCTTTTCATCTTAAAAACATGATGCTTTCTTATGGGGCAAACCCATATTTTTCTAACCGAATTGGTTATGTTGAAGATTCTCCATTTTTAAAAATAAATAAAACCGTAACATACCCAACATGGTTAATGAGCAGTCAAGTTGGCGCTATTTACGCATCACAGCTATTAAAGTTTAAAAACAAAATACAGTTGAACGATACTTTCGATTTTGTTTTAAACACCATTGCAAAACAGGGGATGCCCAATGGTTTATTTTGTTATTCCGAGCCTAAGCTTTTAAATAAAAACACCGCTTTAATTCATTCTCAAACAGCTTCAAACGTTCAATTGTTTAAGTTTGTAAAACTACATTATAAAAGTGTTTGGAGCAGTTTATTGCTTCTTAATATTATAGTAAACGAAGCTAAGTTCCCTATATGGGCTTTTGTTCGGAATTTGTTTAAAAGACAACAAAAATTCAAGTTGGAATTTGATTTGGAACCGCTTGAAAAACAAGACGAAAAAACGAGTTCAACAATAGATGTTATTATTCCAACCATGGGGCGAAAAGCATATTTGCATGATGTATTAAAAGATTTGTCCAACCAAACCTTATTGCCCAAACAGGTTATTATTGTTGAACAAAATGAAGCTATTGAAAGCAAAACGGACTTAGATTTTATAAAAAACAAAACATGGCCTTTTAGTATAGTTCATAAATTCACACACCAAACAGGAGCTTGTAATGCCCGTAATTTGGCTTTAAAAGAAGTAACGGCAGACTATGTTTTTTTTGCTGATGATGACATAAGATTTAATAAAAGCTTATTGTTAAACAGCAGTAATTTCATGAATGAGAATTATATAAAAGCCATGACTTTAAGTTGCTTAAGGGAAGATGAAGCAGAAGATTTTAGAACCATATTTCAGTGGTCGTCATTTGGTTCTGGTTGTAGTATTGTAAAACGTGAAGTCTTAAAAGACATAGAATTCAACTTAGCCTACGAACATGGTTTTGGTGAAGATGCCGATTTTGGTATGCAATTGCGACATTTAGGAGCAGATGTAATTTATTATCCAAAAGAAACAATAATGCATTTAAAAGCACCCGTAGGTGGTTTTCGTGTGCCGTACAAACATCCTTGGCAAAAGGAGGGCGAAGTGCAGCCCAAACCTTCCCCAACAGTGATGCTGAACCGATTGAATAATTCAACTCCACAACAAGTATTGGGTTACAGAACTAAGCTGTTTTTTAAATACTATAAAGCACAAAAGGTTAAAAACCCCATAGCGTATTATAAACTGTTTAAAAGGCAATGGGGACAAAGTTTGTTTTGGGCGAAATTTTTATTAAAAAAAGTATAAATGAATAACACATTTGCTAAATTATCCATCATTATTCCCGCTTATAATGAAGCGGCAACCATCCATCAAATTTTAGACAAAATTAAAGCCGTAGAACTCTTGGGCAATCTAAAAAAAGAACTCGTTATTGTTAACGATTATAGTACCGACGGAACTTCAGAGGCTGTAAAAGCGTATATGAATGTTAATACCGATTTGAATATTAAGTTTTTTGAACACGAAAAAAACATGGGAAAAGGCGCTGCATTGCACACAGGAATTGATAAAGCTAAGGGGGATATTGTAATTATTCAAGATGCCGATTTGGAATATGATCCAAATGAATACAATATACTATTAAACCCCATTTTAAACGGACATGCCGATGTGGTTTACGGTAGTAGGTTTATGGGAAGCAATCCACATAGAATCTTGTTTTTTTGGCATAGTATAGGAAATAAATTCCTAACGTTTTTAAGCAATATGATGACCAATTTAAACTTAACCGATATGGAAACTTGTTACAAGATGTTTCGTGCGGATATGTTAAAATCATTAACTTTAAAAGAAAACAGGTTTGGTTTTGAACCCGAAGTAACCGCAAAAATATCGCGCATTCCAAAAGTTAGGATATACGAAGTAGGTATCAGTTATTACGGAAGAACGTTTGAAGAAGGTAAAAAAATAGGCTGGAAAGATGGTTTTAGGGCTATATATTGTATTTTGAAATATAGATTCTATAAAAAATGACAAAGTGCTTGAACAAACCTAGTTGTATTGTTATAGTTTTTTTGTGTGCATTGATACCTAAAATTTACTTTTTAGCCTTATCTTATAATAATAACGTGTACACGCCCCAAAAAGCATACCACAACGGCGATGCATCACACTATTTAAAAATTGCGAAAAATATTTATGTGTTTGGTGTTTTTTCAGATAATAATTCTAAAATGCCAACAGAAAGTGCTACATGGCGATCTCCTTTTTGGCCATTTGTTCTAGCCTCATTTTTTTATTTAACTAATGATCTGTTTGGTTTAATTATAACAAAATCAATATTTGAATTCATGTTGTTAATTGTTGCCTTTTCACTGATAAGGCATATTAAAAACATTAAGCCTGTTCATTTTTTGTTTTTTTTAGTGCTTTTTATAGAACCCTATTATTTAAAGTACTCCATAACATTTTTGTCAGAAAGTTTAACATCTATACTAATACTAGTATTGGCACTGGCCTTCGTGTTATTCAATGAATCAAAAAAGTACAGTATTCTTATCCCATTGCTATCTGTAATTGTAATGCTCTGCCATCCAGTTTCTGTGTTTTTTGTGTTGACTTTATTGGTTATTTATGGTTTAATCAATTTAAAAAAGCATCCAATTAGGATAATAGCCCATGCTGTCTTGGTCATGGGATTAACAATGTTATGGCCTTTAAGAAACCTGCAAACTTTTAGTCAAGGGTTTTATTTAACAGCGTCACAAGGAGCCACATTTTCTAAAGGATGGAATGAAATGGTTATTGATAATTATACTAATGTAGATGGCGATTTGGCCGATGAAAGTTTGAACCTAAAACACGTAGAAAATTTAAAGGATAACGCTAAATATTCAACCCTAAAATTAGCTAAACTTTATAAGGAAGGCACCCTAAATTATATTAAAAGTTTAAGTTTTTTTGAGGCTGTACATATAGCGATGGTTAAATTAAAATCTAATTTTAATCCATTTCCTGAAAAACCGAAACCTGGATTTTTAGAAGCTTTGGCAACCGTTTTTAGAATATTTTATGGTATTTTGTTTTTGCAATGTCTATTCAGGATTTTTAAACAAAGAAAAATTGGTATAACATCAGAAAAAGATAAGGTTTTTTTAGTGGTCTTTTCAATATTAATGGGACAAATATTAATGTCCGTTTTCATTTATACCGGATTAAGATTTAATGCAATATACGGGTTGACACTATTATTTAGTTTTATATATGTTAATAAAAGATTTTTTATTCCGAAGAAAGAAAAATGGCATGTAATTTCTTATAAAAGCAGATGAAATTCTCATTAATTATATGTACCTATATGCGGAGCGAACCTTTGTTGAAACTGCTGTTTTCAGTAAAGGAACAAACCTTGTATCCTAATGAAATATTAATTATTGATGGTTCTATTGGCGATATAACGAAACAACTGTTTAAAAACCATACCTTTAAAAACCTAAGTTATTATAAAGTTGAAGAAAAGGGCAGAGGCCTAACCAAACAACGTAATTTCGGAATTAATTTAGTTGAAGAAACTTCAGAAATCATTTGTTTTTTAGACGACGACATTATTTTAAAACCAAATTACTTTGAAAATTTATTATCAACATATTCCAAAAAAAGTGAGGCACTAGCTGTTGGTGGTTATATTTTAAACGATAATGTATGGAAGCCATCCGATAATAAAAACAATAAAAACAAATTCTATTTTGATGGTTGGATGCGAAGTGAACCCTCAAGATTTAAATTAAGACGAAAATTTGGTTTGATACCAGATACCAAACCGGGATTTTTCCCAACATTTGCCCACGGAAGGTCTGTTGGTTTTTTACCGCCTTCTGGAAAAATTTACGATGTTGAACAAATCATGGGTGGTGTATCGTCATACAAAAAAGAGGTTTTTCAGCAACTTAGCTTTTCAACCTATTTTGAAGGCTACGGATTGTACGAAGATGCCGATTTTAGTTTGCGGCTCTCAAAAATGGGCAAGCTTTACGTAAACACTGCAGCCCAATTGTACCATTACCACGACAATTCAGGCAGACCAAATAAGTACAAATATGGCAAAATGGTAGTAAGAAACGGGTGGTATGTTTGGCGCGTAAAATTTCCAAAACCAACTTTAAAGGCTAGAATAAAATGGCATGCCACATCGTTTTTGTTAACAATTATCAGGTTTACAAATGTTGTAAATACTAATAAAAAGAAAGAGGCTTTAACCGAAAGTTTGGGTAGGATAGTAGGTTGGTGGTCGTTAGTTTTTAATAAACCAAACGTAAAATTATGAGGTTTTTAATCATTTCGCACACCAAACATAGGCAACAAAACAATTTGCTTTATGCCTATGCGCCTTATGTACGCGAAATGAATTTATGGTTAAAATATGTAGATGAAGTGGAAATTGTAGCTCCAAAAATAAATGAACTGGTTTCAAATATTGAAATACCATACAAACATGGTAAAATTCATTATAATAAGATACCAACTATAGCATTTACTTCGGTTAAAAAAAGTTTAGAAGCGTTAGTTAAAATCCCAATAATTTTCATTTCTATTTTTAAGGCCTGTAAAAGAGCCGATCATATTCATTTACGTTGTCCCGGAAATATTGGGCTTTTGGGGTGTTTGGTTCAAATATGTTTTCCAAAGAAAATAAAAACCGCAAAATATGCTGGGAACTGGGACCCAAAAAGTAGGCAACCTTTAAGTTATAGATTTCAAAAGTGGATTTTAAACAACACATTTTTCACTAAAAACATGCACGTATTGGTTTATGGCCATTGGAAAAACCAAACCAAAAATATTAAACCGTTTTTTACGGCCTCTTTTTCTGAAAAAGATAGAGTTAAGGTTGAAGAACGCGATTATAATAATAGGCTGCACTTTGTTTTTATAGGAGCTTTGGTAAAAGGAAAACGGCCGCTTTTTGCTATTAAATTGGTGAAACAATTAAAAAAAGAAGGCAAAAATGTTTTTTTGGAACTTTTTGGGGAAGGCCTTTTAAAAGAAGAACTCAACGATTATGTTATTAAAAATGGTTTAAAAGACATGGTTGTATTTAAAGGCAACCAAGATGCATCAATAATTAAAAACACGTTGAAAAATGCCCATTTTTTAATACTGCCTTCAAAATCTGAAGGTTGGCCCAAAGCCATTGCCGAAGCCATGTTTTTTGGAGCCATTCCTATTGCTACCAAAATTTCGTGTGTGCCTTTTATGCTTGATTATGGGAAACGCGGTATTTTGATTGAACACAATCTGGAAAGTGCAGTAGAAAAGATACTTGAAAATTTAAAAAACTACGATTTAAAACTAATGTCTAAATTGGCAAGTAATTGGTCTCAAAATTATACTTTAGAAGCCTTTGAAACCGAAGTGGCAAAATTACTAAATAACTAATGCGGATATTGCAATTGATAGATTCTTTAGATTCTGGTGGTGCAGAGCGTATGGCAGTAAATTATGCCAATATGTTATCTCAAAATCATACCTCTTTTATTTGCGCAACAAGAGCCGAAGGGTTATTAAAACAAGCCATTAATAAAGAGGTTAACTTTTTGTTTTTAGATAAAAAAAAGACATTAGATTTTAAAGCCATAAAGCGATTACATAATTATATCAAAAAGCATAACATTGAAATTATTCATGCGCATTCCACATCGTTTTTTTTCGCTACTTTAATAAAAGTTTTCAATAGAAAAACTAAATTAATATGGCACGATCATTACGGAAATAGTGAGTTTTTAAAGCATAGAGAATTTAAAATTTTAAAAGTATGTTCTTATTGGTTTAATAATATTATAAGTGTAAATAAAGTTCTTAAAGAGTGGTCTGAAAATTATTTAAAATGCGAAAGAGTTTCAGTTTTAAATAATTTTGTCATTGTAAATAATAACGAAATTAAAGAAACGGTTTTAAAAGGCGAAAACGAAAAAAGGATAGTCTGTTTAGCAAATTTAAGACCTCAAAAAAATCATTTGATGCTGCTTGAGGCCTTCAAAAAAATATTTGCATATAATCAGGAATGGACTTTACATTTAGTTGGAAAAGATCAATTAGATGATTATTCATCAAAATTAAAAGAAAAAATTAAAAGCTTAAAATTAAAAGAAAACGTTTTTATTTATGGAAATAAAAGCGATGTTCATCATATTTTAAACCAGAGTAGTATTGGAGTACTATCTTCATCATCTGAAGGGCTACCATTGTCCTTGTTAGAATACGGATTGGCTAAACTAGCTGTTGTAGCTACAGATGTTGGGGATTGTAATAAAGTTATTACCAACAATTCAGAAGGTACGTTGGTAAATCCTAATGATGCTGAAGCATTTTCAAAAGGCGTATTAAAATACATCAATAATGAAGGCGAACGCAAACAAGCAGGCGAAATGCTGTATAAAAATGTAACTAATAATTTTAGTGCTAAAAAAAACTTAGAGCAATTAATTTCAATTTATAACAAAGCGTGAAACAGTATAGTTACATAACGTTAATGGTGTTTCATATGGCTTTAGCTGTCGGCATATTTATTTTCGAACCCATATCTAAAGTCTATTTTATTGCGGTTCTCTTAGTATGTTTTTATAATATACTTAGTGCGCCAGCAAAAAAACGATATGTATATGTTTTGGGAGCCTGTGCATATGTGGTTGGATCCGAGGTTTTTTTAAGAATGACAGGGGGTAATTTTATATACGAAGCCTCAAAATATTTTATTATCCTATTTTTACTTATGGGTATGGTTCTAGGCGATGGAATGGAAAAAAAATCGTATATATATTTTATATATATATTGGCCTTGGTACCAGGGGTTGTTGTTGGGGCAAACACATTGGATTATGAAACCAATGTAAGAACGGCCATTGCTTTTAACTTAAGCGGGCCAATTTGTTTAGGAATAGTAGCCTTGTATTGCCATCAAAGAAGCATATCAATAAAAGCATTGCAAAATATATTGTTGGCTGCCATATTGCCAATAATAACCACAACAACTTACCTATTTTTATACAGCCCCAGCATTAAGGATGTGTTATCTGGCACACAATCAAACTTTCAAACTTCAGGAGGTTTTGGGCCAAATCAAGTATCAACCGTATTGGGTTTAGGTGTTTTTTTATTGGCAGGCAGATTGTTTTTGCAATCCAAAACTCTTTTTTTAAAGATTTTAAACGTTTTAATATTAGGCTTAATGGCATACAGAGCCATTATCACATTTAGTAGAGGAGGCGTTTTTGTTGCCGTTGTTGTAATTTTAGCTTTTATTGCAGTGTTTTATTTTAAATCTTCGTCTAAAACAAAGCTTCGGATAACGTTTACATTACTAATTTTCGGATTAGCTATATTGTTAACATGGTATGTTAGCTCTTTAAATACAGGCGGTTTAATTGATAAACGGTATAATAACCAAGACGCAATTGGCAGAACAAAAGACGATATAACCACGGGAAGAACAGGGTTGCTAACAAACGAATTAAACGAATTTTTCGAAAACCCCTTTTTAGGAGTTGGCGTTGGTAAATTAAAGGAACTACGATTTGAAAAAGAAGGCATACAAGCCGCATCGCATAACGAAATGAGTAGAATAATTGGAGAGCACGGCATTTTTGGTGTGGTAGCTTTTTCTATATTATTACTTACACCTCTTTTTTTAAGGTTTAAAAACAAAAAAAACATATATTTCTATTCCTTTTACCTATTTTGGTTTTTAACCATTAACCATTCATCCATGCGAATCGCGGCACCAGCTTTTATTTACGGACTAAGCCTGCTAAATGTAAAATATGACAAACCTATTATACATAGGAAACAAACTATCAAACAAGGGTAAAACCGTTACTTCCATTGAAACTTTAGGGGAGCTGCTTAAAGCCGAAGGTTTTGCAATTGAAACGGCTTCAAATAAAGTTAATAAGGTTTATCGGCTTGTTGATATGCTAAATTCCGTTATAAAGTATAGAAAACAAACTGATTTTGTACTAATAGACACCTATAGTTCTTCTAATTTTTATTACGCTTTGTTTGTTAGTCAATTATGCCGTTTTTTAAGGCTAAAATATATTCCAGTTTTAAGAGGTGGAAATTTACCCAATCGCTTAAAGTCTCACCCTAAGTTATCAAAATTAATATTTAATAATGCATATAAAAATGTAGCACCATCATTATATATGCAATCTAGTTTTGAAGTATTAGGGTATTCAAATTTAGTTTGTATTCCAAATTCTATCGAAATTAAAAACTACCCATTTAAAATTCGAAATATTGATAAAATAAAGTTATTATGGGTGCGTTCATTTTCAAAAATTTATAATCCATTATTGGCAATACAAGTTTTGAAAGCTTTAAAAGATAAACATATCGATGTAGAACTTTGTATGGTTGGACCAGATAATGACGGAAGTTTAGAAGAGACCAAAAAATATGCTGAAAAATTAAATGTAAAAGTAACCTTTACAGGAAAACTAGAAAAAGAAGAATGGGTTGGTATATCAAAAAACTTCAATGTTTTTATAAATACAACAAACTTTGATAATATGCCTGTAAGTGTTATTGAAGCTATGGCATTAGGTTTGCCTGTTATTTCAACAAATGTTGGAGGTCTTCCGTTTTTAATAACTAATGAAGTGGATGGTATTTTAATACCACCCAATAATGTTGAGGCATTTGTACAAGCTATTATTGAGATTAAAAATCAACCAGAAAAAATAAAAACTATGGTTATTTCTGCTAGAAAAACGGCAGAACAATTTGATTGGAATATAGTTAAAAATCAATGGATTAAACTCTTGAAATAATTAAGGCTTAATCAAATTTACTTACTATATTTATAGTCTCTCAATATTACGCTTTAAGAATGTCTAATAGCAGTATTCATTTTAATATTTCCGAACGTAAAGTTCTGCTTAGAATATTCGATATCGTTTCGGTGCTTGGTGTATTATATTTTGTAAGTAACACATTCAATTTTAATTATTTTACCATTACACAGGAAAACTGGACTTGGATTTTTGTTTTAATGCTTTATATCTCCGTTTTTGGTACTATTTTCGAGTTATACGATTTACAAAAATCTAGCAAAATAGAAACTGTTTCTGCTAACATTGTACTCACAGTATCCATTACTGTTTTGTTCTACTTTTTAACACCATTTTTCACACCTATATTACCCGATAATCGATTACAAATTTTATACTTTTATTTCGCTATACTATTTGCGCTTATTGTTTGGAGACTAGCGTACATTACCTTTGTAGTGTCTCCAAGGTTTTATAAAAAGGTATTAATTGTTGGCGAGACATCAAACATCGAATCTATTGTCGAGGCTTTTAATATTGCCGACCCCAATTATAAAATAGTTGGATTTATTAATTGTGAGACGAATAAAACTGATAAAGTTAAGTTTAAAGATATTGTTGAATATAGCCCTAAGCAAATTTATCAGGTTATCAAGGATGAAAACATTTCCGAAGTTGTTATAGCTAGTTATAATTCTGAAACTATAACATCAACAATATACAAAGATCTTATTACCTTATTAGAAGGAGGTTTTCCAATAAAAGAATATACACAGGTTTATGAAGATATGATGCAGCGAATTCCTGTTCAATTTGTTGGAAAAGATTTTTATAAATATTTTCCGTTTAGTCGAAGCAATCAAAATAAATTATATTTATTTTTTCATCGTTTTTTTGACTTAATTATTTCTGTAATTGGAATTTTTGCTGGTATTATTTTGTTGCCATTTATCCTTTTAGGAAATAGTATTGCAAATCGAGGTTCTCTTTTTTATTCTCAAGAACGAATTGGTAAAAACGGAAACCTTTTTAGAATTATTAAGTTCAGAACCATGGTAAAAAATGCTGAAAAAGAAGGTGCGGTTTGGGCAAAAAAGAACGATGCTAGAATAACAACATTTGGTAAGTTTTTACGAAACTCAAGACTAGATGAAATCCCACAGTTTTGGAATATTTTAATGGGCGATATGAGTTTGATTGGTCCAAGACCAGAACGTCCTTATTTTGTTAGAGAATTATCTCAAGTACTTCCGTTTTATGAAACACGACATATTATAAAACCAGGATTAACAGGTTGGGCACAAGTAAAAACTAGATACGGCTCATCGGTTGATGATAGCTTACTTAAACTGCAATACGATTTGTATTATATTAAACATCGAAGTTTTTTTCTAGATGCAAATATTCTTGTGAAAACGCTGAGTACTATTATATTTTTTAGAGGACAGTGATTCAGTTTTCAGTCGCAGTCGCAGTCTTCAGTAAATTGTAGTTTCAATCTAAAAATTCCCCGATGGCTGTT